>JAFXPV010000106.1 GCA_017527625.1 Bacteroidales bacterium
CAGTAGTCCATCATCCAGCCAGAAAGGGCCTTGTCGGTGGGCAGGGTTTCCTGGGGATTGCCGAATACGTAAGCAACATCCTGTCCGTGGGGAGAACCCTGGCCATAGCGAGGTGAATCTGCGGGATAGTCGGGATGCTGGTCGAAGTAGTAGAGCCATACGCGGCCCTTGCCGGTGCGTTCCTGCAGGCGGGCCCAGCTCCAGGTCTGCCATCCGAAGGCAGCGTCGCGGGTAAGGTCGCGGGCGGTCTTGCCCACCTTGCCGTCTGGTTCCACGGGATATGCGGCCAGAAGTGCGTCCGCATAGTCTTCGTAGCGTGCGCGGACAGACTCCTCGTGAGTTCCGCCGCCGAATGCGAAGCCGAAGCTCATTCCTTCGTCTGAGTTGTAGCCGATTAGCACGTCTACATCGTTGTATTTGCCGGCTTCATAAAGCTTGTACTGGTCGTCAGGGATCACGTAACCGTCGGTCACCGGCCATCCGCCGGAGCCTCCGAAACCTCCCATTACAGCTTTGGCGTCAGCAGCACGCAGCTGCTCGAGAGTATAATTGTCGCCGAAGGCAGCCTTGGCCCAGGCTTCATTCTCTTTCTGGGCCACAGCGAGGGTCTGCATATTCTCGCCGGGATAAGACTGGGGGTTGGTGGGGCCGAAAGAACCGCCGCTCTGGGAGATGGCGCCGCGGAAGAGACCTTTTGCAAGGGGGCTGGCGCAGAGCATACTCACTGAGATGCCGCCTGCAGACTCACCGAAGATGGTGACCTTGGCAGGGTCGCCGCCGAATTTGGCGATATTGTCGTGCACCCACTGCAGGCCGGCGATCTGGTCGAGGATGCCGTAGTTGCCGCTCACTCCGTGAGGATCTTCCGCAGAAAGCTCGGGAAGGGACAGGAAGCCCAGCTTGCCGACGCGGTAGGCTATGCTAACCAGGATGACACCCTTGCGGGCCAGGTCGGCTCCGTCATAATAAGAGGTGGCTCCGCCGGCGAAACCGCCGCCGTAGATCCACACCATCACCGGAAGTTTCTCCTTCGGGCTCTTTGCAGGCGTCCATACGTTCAGGTAGAGGCAGTCTTCGCTGCATCCTTCGCCATTGCCCTGCATCGGATTGGACGCGAAATCCTTGCACTCCAGCACGCCGTCCCACGCCACTACGTTCTGGGGAGCCTTCCAGCGCAGGTCACCTACAGGGGGTGCTGCGAAAGGAATACCCTTATATACTGTCATATCGTCCAGGACGACGCCCTGGATTGTGCCTCCGGTCACCTTTACCTGACCGGGCACATTGCCGGCGCACGCACACACGCACAGCGCCGCCGCCACAATGAGAAAAATCCTTTTCATAATTCCGTTAAAACCGTATCTCCAAAAATAATCATTTTTTGGCGAATCCCAATGCGTCTCTCAGCTGCGAGGCACAGCTGCCGGTGAGGATGACGTGGTGGTTGCCGATGGGGGCGGTGAGGAAGTAGGGGGCGAGGCCCTCGGCCTTCAGTATGACCTGGGTGCGGCACAGGCGGCCTTCGTAGCAGTTGCGCGTCAGCTCGGCTTCGGCGATGAAGGCTGTGGCGAAATCGGGGGCGAGTTTGAAGATGGTGGCGGGGCCGCAGGGCAGTTCGCCGTGCACGGCCACACCGAAACCCGACTCGAAGTGCGTGTCATATACCCAGTGTCTGACCATAGACAGGGGGACGGTGCAATGCGCGAAGAGCAGCCTGTCGCCGTCGATGGATGACAGGTTCGCCTGAAAGCCGCTCTGACCGCAGACCTCGCGGGCCACTGCCATCGAAAGCATCGCAGGCACGTCGCCTTCGCAGGTGGCCGTGTATCCCTGGGAATTCAGCAGCGCAAGCGCCACGCAGCCGGTGTTGTGCACCGTGCCGAGCAGGTCGAAGCAGCGGATTGTCACTCCGTCGAGGCGGTGCCGGACGATGATGCGCAGCAGCGCGCCGTAAATGTCCAAGGCGACGTCCAGGTCGCCTGCCGGGATGGGATTGCCGAACTTTGGAGTGTTCAGCGGCGGCAGTTCCACGGCGGGGTGGCTGTGCGCGGCAATCTCGTCCAGCAGCTCTTCCATACGGATATCGACCAGTTCCACGCCGAGCACCTCGCGGGCGGCGGCATAATCCACGTCACTCGAGATCAGCCAGTCCGACGGGCGGCCTACGACACCCAGCCTGCGGCCTTCCAGCAGGCGCCCCGGCGCAACCCGTGAGACAAGCCCGCCGGCGGCGGGAACGCCATCACCCTGAGAACTGCTGATCCTTGAGGCTATGAACTGCGGGCTGCCGTGCAGGATTTCTCCCTTGATGCCGTGCTGGTTGAGGTAGGACATAATTTCCATACTCGCCGCCAGGGAATTGCTCTTGCCGCTGGTGAGCAGCCTCACCGGCTCGGGAATGGCGGGCCGGCCGCCGTCCTTGCAGAAAACAGCCTTGAACGCGCCTTCCGTGCCGCCCGTGCGGACATAGATCAGCTCGCAGGGCTTGGTGCCGTAACCCGAAAAGTCAGCCCCGGCTATTTCAAAAGCGGCCCCGAGGGCGGTTTCTATGTCTTTGATGAAAGACTCCTTGCGGACGTCGCCGGCCATTTCGGTGTGGAGGCCGGATGTGAGAGTGTAGAGCGTTGCTGTCATAGCTGTCTGATTGCAGTATTCAAATATAAAGAATTCGATAATTATTTCTAAATTGGCCACCCCAAGTGACTCTATGATCCATTTCCGACCACTTACCACAGATGATATAGAACGCATCCGCAGCTATGCGTGGAACGGCGACAGACGCGGGTGCGACCTTTCAGTAGCCAATCTTCTCGGATGGCAGTTCCTCTTCAACACCCAGATAGCAGAAGTCGACGGACAGCTGGTGTTCCGCCTCCATTTCTTCGGTGACCTGGCCTATATAGTCCCGGTCCTCGACATCGAAGTGATAAAGGCCCTGATGGAAGATTCGGCATCGCTGGGACAGCCTTTCCTGATGAGCGGTGTCACAGCGCAGATGGCCCAGGCGCTGGAGGAGGCGATGCCCGGGGGGTTCGACATCGACGGCAACCGCGACTATGCGGACTACGTCTACCTCAGGGAGAAGCTGGCAAATCTCAGCGGCAAGAAGCTGCAGAGCAAGCGCAATCACATCAACAAGTTCCTGAGCCTCTACCCGCACTACGAGTACAAGCCGCTGACGAAGGATATGACTGCGGCCTGCCTCAGCCTTGAGAAGCGCTGGAAGGCCGGCCAGGATGACGAAGAGCAGGCCGACAGCCAGAGTATGGAGCTGCGGGCGATGACCCGCGTGTTCCACCGCTGGGACGCTCTCGGAATGAGCGGCGGCACCATCTGGGTCGACGGCCGGCTCGTGGCTTTCACCTACGGCTGCCCCATCAACCACGAAACCTTCGACGTATGTGTAGAGAAGGCAGACGTATCCTACGAAGGAGCCTATACCATCATCAACCGCGAATTCGTAAGGCATCTGCCCGAGCAGTTCATATACATCAACCGGGAGGAAGATATGGGAGAGGAGGGACTGCGCAAGGCCAAGCTCAGCTACCGTCCCGACATCCTGCAGGAGAAGCTGCTGGTGAGGGAGAAGGCCGGCGGCAGACAGGATGAGGACAGCGAGACAATCAGGCAGCAATGCGCCCGGCTCTGGCTGGACACTTTCCACGATCCCGAAGAATACGTGCAGACCTACTTCTCGAGAATCTACCGCAGCGAAGACAATGTCTGCATAAAGAATGGCGGCGAAGTCATAGCAGCGCTTCAGACCATACCCTTCACGATGCTGTGCGAAGGCCGTAGACTGCCGTTGTCATACATCAGCGGAGTGGCAGTGAAAGATGAATATCGCGGACGCAACATCGGTGCTGAACTGATGCACCAGGCCCATTACAACCTTTACAACCGCAAGGTGGCATTCGCCGCGCTGATTCCGGCGGAGCCGTGGTTGCGCGAGTGGTACGGCCGTCTCGGCTATGCAAGCTGCATACGCTGCATCGACCCGCCCGCCGGAGCGGCTGATATGAGCTACGAAGAGTGGGCGCAACTCCAAGGCACGCAGCGCTGCTCATTACTGGCCGGACGCGAGTGGTTTGCAGTGGCGCAGGAAGAACTACGCCGCAGCGGCGGACAGACGCCTGCCCCTGTGACCGGAATGCTGCGCGTCATCGACGCTTTCCAGGCATTGCAGCTCTATGCAAGCCTGCATCCCGAAGCCAAACTGAAACTCCGCGTCACAGACGACGACGTCATCCCTGCAAACAACGCCTACTTCACAATCTCAGCAGGCAAGGTCCTCCAGACAGAGGAACCCGACGAATCCGCACAGAAAATCACAATCGCATCCCTCGCAGAACTTATCTTCCGCGAGATGGATGCGACTATGACACTTATGCTGAATTAACAAGCGAAGCAGCAATCTATTTCCTGCGCTCGACTCCGCTTTTTTCAATATTTAACTGTGAGGGTGAGTTTCTGAAGATTGCGGTCGTCTGAAGAACTTCCAAAGAGGATTTCGTAGTTTCCGGCCTTTACAGCCAGGTCGTCGACAGCTGCGTCGTAGAACGAGAAGGCGTCAGGACCGAGGGTGAACTCGAACTTGCGGGTCGCTCCGGCCTTGATGGACGCACGCTTGAATCCGCGCAGTGATTTGAGCGGGGCTGCAGGGTCGCCGAGACGCTTGACATATACCTGGGCCACCTCGTCACCGTCCTTGCCGCCGTTGTTGGTGACATCGAACGAAACTTTGACTGACTTGCCTTTGCGGATGCTTGAGGCAGAAAGCTTGCCCTTGCCGTATGAGAAAGAGGTGTAGCTGATGCCGTATCCGAAAGGATAGAGAGGCTCACCGGTAAAGTAGCGGTAGGTGTGGCCGGCCATATTGTAGTCCTCGAAGTCTGGAAGCTGTGCGGTTGACTTGTAGAAAGTCAGAGGCAGGCGGCCGGCAGGGTTGTAGTCTCCTGCAAGCACGTCAGCAACGGCATTGCCGCCCTGCTCGCCGGGATACCAGGCCACCAGGAGGGCGTCGTAGTTGGGTTCGTCCCTCTCGAGGCCGATGGCACTGCCGGTCGTGAGTACGAATACGACGGGCTTGCCGGTTGAGCGCAGTGCGGCAAGAAGCCTGCTCTGCACGTCGGGAAGTTCGATGGTAGTGCGGTCACCGCCCTTGAAGCCGTCGTAGCTGACGCCGCGCATCTCTTCGCCCTCAAGATTCGGGCTGAGACCTCCTACATATATAATCACTTCAGCGTCTTTCACCCTTGCAACGACATCGTCGAAGTTTTCAGGGGCCTTCCAGGGGCCGGGAGGAGTTGCAGGCTGCTGCGGGGCGCTCTGGGCTCCCTCTACGATGCCCTCGTAGAACTCGGGAGTCCTTCTCTGACGGGTGTCGGCGGAATTGCGGACACGCTCCACATAGCCGTCGACAAGCTTGCTGCCTTGTGCGTATGTGATCTGGGCCTTCGGGAATTTGGCCTTGATGCCGTCGTAGATGGTGACTACGCTTCTGGGGGTACCGTTGTAGTTGCCCAGGAGCATAGCCGAATCAACGGCGTTGACGCCGACTATCGCGATTTTGCTGATGTCCTTGCTGAGGGGGAGGACATTGTCCTTGTTCTTGAGCAGAACCATACTCTCCCTGGCGACCTTGAGGGAATGGGCGATGTGCTCCGGGGTGCAGACGTTGTCCAGGTCATAGTCCTTCCAGGGGGTGAGGTCCACCGGGTCCAGCATACCCAGCTCGATGCGGTCGGCGATCAGGCGGCCTACGTGCGGGTCGAGGTCAGCATCGGTGATGACGCCCTTCTGGACGCCTTCGATCATAGACCTGTATGAACTGCCGCACTCGAGGTCGGTGCCGCTCATTATGGCGTCCTTCGACGCCGTCAGGGCGTCGGGGTGGGTGCCGTGGCGGCCCTCACGATAGAAGTCGTCGATGGCGCCGCAGTCTGAAACCACAACTCCTTCAAATTTCCAGCGGTTGCGCAGGATGTCGATGAGGAGCTTGGTGCTTCCGCAGCAGGGGTTGCCTTCGTAGCGGTTGTAGGCGCACATCACTTCCTGCACGTTGCCTTCGGTGACGAGGGCCTTGAATGCGGGGAGGTAGGTCACCCACAGGTCGGTGGGCGACACAGTCACGTCGAATGAGTGGCGGAGCGGCTCCGGACCGCTGTGCACAGCATAGTGCTTGGCGCAGGCGTGGGCCTTGAAGAAGTTCTTGTCATTGCCCTGGAGGCCTTTGACGGCCGCAGGGCCCATCCTTGAGGTGAGGTACGGGTCTTCGCCGTAGGTCTCGTGTCCGCGTCCCCAGCGCGGGTCGCGGA
>JAFXPV010000107.1 GCA_017527625.1 Bacteroidales bacterium
AACCTGCCTGAAGGGACTGAGCTTGGCGAGGAGTATCTGATGGATATGCAGCAGGTGGTCAAGGAGATTTTGGATGGTACTGCCGCCACTGAGCCGTCGAATCTGGGACGTCAGGGGCTCGACACTTACTTCCGTCACGGCCAGGCCATCGTCACCTGGAGCGCCGAGCAAGCCGCCCAGTTCCGCGCCGGCGAATAGCCTTATTGCGGCTGCTGGCGCAGGGCAAGCGGCTGCGTACAAGGTCTGCTAAAACAGTGCAGACCTTGTACATTATTGCACGGATATCAAGGCGGCATCAGCCGCGTGGCGGAGTGTGCGCAATGTCCGAAGGACACGAGCCACGGAGCCACCCGGACGAAGGACAGGCGTAGCCTGGCAGGAGTCCGGCATATGCCCCTCGGCAGGGGCTCCGCGAAGCGGTGGGGTTGATACGCACAAAAATAGCCGACAATCTGTCGGCTATTTTTGTGCGGGCGAAGGGACTCGAACCCTTACGCCTTACGGCACTAGATCCTAAGTCTAGCTTGGCTACCAATTACAACACGCCCGCGAAAAGGCAATGCCCGTCAATTAGTATGAACGGGCTATTGCTATAAAATCGTCTGCCTTGAGGGAAGCGCCTCCGATGAGACCGCCGTCGATGTCAGGGCAAGCGAAGAGCTCTTTGGCATTGCTGGGCTTGCAGCTTCCGCCGTAAAGGATGGTGATGTCCTTTGCCAGGTCGCCGAACTTGGCGGCGAGGGTCTTGCGGATGAAAGCGTGCACTTCCTGTGCCTGCTCGCTGGTGGCGGTGACACCGGTGCCGATGGCCCATACGGGCTCATAAGCGATCACGACTTTAGCCATCTGCTCTGCGCTGAGACCGAAGAGAACCTCCTCGAGCTGAGCCTTGATGACATTGAAGTGATTGCCGGCTTCGCGCTCTGACAGCATCTCGCCTACGCAGTAGATGGGGCTGAGGCCGTTCTCGAGAGCAAGAGCCATCTTGGCTACGAGAGTCTCTGAAGTCTCGCCATAGTACTGACGGCGCTCGCTGTGTCCGAGGATTGTGTAGGTGCAGCCTACTCCTGCGATCATCTCGGCAGAAACCTCTCCGGTGTAAGCACCCTTGGCCTTGTCGGCGCAGTTCTGGGCTGAAAGAGCCACTGCAGAACCCTTGATCACGTCAGCGACGGTTGCAAGATGGGTGAAGGGCGGAGCGATGATAAGCTGTACATCCTGGGGAACCTGACCGAGGGCAGCTACGATATCCTTGGCCAGCTCTTTGCCGGCGGCAACAGTGGTGTTCATTTTCCAGTTGCCTGCTACTATTTTCTTTCTCATATTATAAATGTGCGTTATGGTAATTGATTATAATGTCTTGAATGTTCCGCCGCCGGAAACCATAGGGTTCAGACGGAGACCCGAGCGGTCGCGGTATTTGACTGAAGCGGCGCCGGCCACATCAGCCTTCAGAGACTCCGAAGCGTCGATGGTGACATTGCTGGCACCCTTGGCGTCGACCTTGGCGCTGCGCACGTGGAACTCTTCAGCTTTGAGCTTGCTGGCTCCGGCCACTTCGGCGTCCAGTTTCTCACCGTCGCCGACGAGTTCAGCCTTGCTGGCGCCCTTGACCTCGAGGTTGACTTCGGGGCAGGGACCGGTCATCTTGTAGTCGCTGCTTGAGAGGACTTTAGCGTCCAGATCGCTGCAGCTGCCGTTGTAAGTCATCTTGCTGGCGCCCTCGAGATATACTTCGAAATCGCCGAACTCACCGTCGATGGTAGCCTTGCTGGCTCCGCTCAGACGGAAGGAAGCGTCGATCGAATTGACCTTGAGGCCGACGATGTTGCTTGCGCCGGAAAGAGTAACCCTGAAATTGTTCATTCCCAGGGAGAATTCATCTTTGCATTCGAGCTTGCAGGCTCCTGAAAGATCGATGAAGTTGATCATCGGAGTGCGTACAGTCATTCTGAAATCGGCTTTCCTTGATTGCATCTGCATCTTGACCGGGAGCTTTTTGAAACGGACCTTGAGGATGCCGGATTCAGTTGTGACGGAAAGATACGGGGCATATTCGGAGTCCACTTCGACGGTAACCGAGTGGGTGTCATCCTTTATGAGCTGGATGTCGAAACCCGAGGTAACCTCGATGCCGTTGAAGGACAGGTCGTATGTCTTTTTAACGTTTTCTGCGTTGGCGCAGAGGCAGAAACCAAGAAGTGCTGCCAGAATCATTAATTTTGTTCTCATGTTGCGAAAGTAGTCAATTATTTTGTAAATTTGCTTAATTAGTTGCTCTTATAAAGCAAAAAACGTGCAAATCACTTTAAACTAACGCTATGTATCTTTTAGGCTATGATGTCGGCAGTTCTTCAGTAAAGGCTGCGCTTGTCAATGCGGAAAACGGACAAATCGTCGCTTCCGACTTTTTCCCGAAAAATGAGATGAAAATAACTGCTGCAAAGGCCGGATGGGCCGAGCAGAGTCCCGATATGTGGTGGGAGAATCTCAAGCTCGCCACCGAAAGCGTGCTCTCAGCCGCAGGTGTGGCAGGCACTGACATAAAAGCGATCGGCATTTCCTATCAGATGCACGGCCTCGTGCTTGTGGACAAGCACAAACAGGTCCTGCGTCCTTCTATTATATGGTGCGACAGCCGCGCCGTGCCTTACGGCGAGAAAGCCTTCGCAGCCATCGGACAGGAGAAGGCCCTCAGCCACCTGCTCAACTCTCCCGGCAACTTCACCGCCGCCAAGCTGGCGTGGGTCAAGGAGAATGAGCCCGAGATCTACGACCGCATCGACAAATTTATGCTGCCCGGCGACTATATCGCCCTGCGCCTCACCGGCGAAGCCGTCACTACCATCGGCGGCCTGTCGGAAGGTATTTTCTGGGATTTCAAGGAGGGCAGGCTGTCTAAGGACGTGATGGACTTCTTCGGCTTCGACGAGAGTATGGTTCCCGAGATCAAGCCGACAATGGGCATCCAGGGCTACGTGAGCGGAGCCGCAGCGAAGGAGCTCAACCTCGCCGCCGGCACTCCCGTCACCTACCGTGCCGGCGACCAGCCGAACAACGCACTGTCGCTGAACGTGCTTGAGCCGGGCGAGATCGCCTCTACCGCCGGAACCTCCGGAGTCGTATACGGCGTGCTCGGCAACATCAACTACGACCCGCTGTCAAGGGTCAACACTTTTGCCCACGTCAACCACACCGCCCAAAAGAACCGCCTCGGCGTGCTGCTCTGCATCAACGGCACAGGCATCCTAAATTCGTGGGTTAAGCACAACATCGTGGCCGACGGCAAGACTTACAACGATATGAACGACCTCGCAGCGCAGTCGCCCATCGGCTCCCGCGGAGTGTCCATCATACCTTTCGGCAACGGCGCGGAGCGCATCCTGCAGAACAACAACCGCGGCTGCTCTATCCACGGCGTGCATTTCAACATCAACAAGCAGTGCGACCTGATCCGTGCTGCCCAGGAGGGCATCGTCTTCTCGTTCCAGTACGGAATGGAGATTATGCGCGGTATGGGAATGGAGATCAGCGTCATCCGTGCAGGCAGGGCCAATATGTTCCTCAGCCCCATCTTCCGCCAGACTCTGGCAGGCGTCAGCGGTGCGGTCATCGAGCTCTACGACACTGACGGAGCCGCAGGAGCCGCCAAGGGAGCAGGCATCGGCGCCGGCATCTACAAGGACAGCAAGGAAGCTTTCGCATCCCTCAAGAAGCTGGATGTCATCGAGCCGTCACAGGCGCTGCGCGACCAGTACCAGCAGGCTTATGCAACTTGGAAACAATATATCTAACATCAATAATTCTTAAACATTTCTCACATTATGGCACAAAAAGAATTCTTCCCCGGAATCGGGAAAATCAAGTTTGAAGGTGTAAACAGCAAGAACCCCCTGTCTTTCCGTTATTATGACCCTGAGAAGGTTGTCAATGGCAAGAAGATGAAAGACTGGTTCAAGTTCGCAATGGCCTGGTGGCACACTCTCTGCGCAGAGGGCGGCGACCAGTTCGGCGGCGGCACCAAGAGCTTCCCCTGGAATGTAGCCAAGGATCCTATCCAGGCTGCCAAAGACAAAGCAGACGCCGGCTTCGAATTTATGCAGAAAATCGGCATCGGATACTATTGCTTCCACGACATCGACCTCGTAGCCGAGGCTGACACCGTAGAGCAGTATGAGAAGAATTACAAGGAAATCATCGCCTACCTGAAGCAGAAACAGGAAGAGACCGGCATCAAACTCCTCTGGTCTACCGCCAACGTATTCGGCAACAAACGTTATATGAACGGTGCAGCCACCAACCCTGATTTCGACGTAGTAGCCCGCGCTGCCGTCCAGATCAAGAACTCTATCGACGCTGCCATCGCTCTCGGCGCCAGCTGCTATGTATTCTGGGGCGGCCGTGAGGGTTATATGTCACTCCTCAACACCGATATGAAACGCGAGAAAGAGCACCTCGCAATGATGCTCACCCTCGCCCGCGACTATGGCCGCGCCAACGGTTTCAAAGGCACCTTCCTCATCGAGCCGAAACCTATGGAGCCGACCAAACATCAGTATGACGTCGACACCGAGACTGTAATCGGCTTCCTGAAAGCCCACAATCTTGACAAGGACTTCAAGGTCAACATCGAGGT
>JAFXPV010000108.1 GCA_017527625.1 Bacteroidales bacterium
CCGTCCACACCGCCGAGGTCGACGAATACGCCGTATGAAGTGATGTTCTTGACAACACCTTCAAGGATCTGGCCTTTCTCGAGCTTGTTGATGATTTCAGCTTTCTGAGCTTCGAGTTCAGCCTCGATGAGAGCCTTATGAGAAACTACTACGTTGCGGTACTCGTTGTTGATCTTGACGATCTTGAAGTCCATAGTCTTGTTTACGAATACATCGTAGTCCCTGATAGGCTTCACGTCTATCTGTGAACCGGGCAGGAATGCTTCTATTCCGAATACATCCACAATCATACCGCCTTTTGTACGGCACTTGATGTAGCCTTTCACGATCTCGTCTTTCTCGAATGCCTCGTTTACCCTGTCCCAAGAACGGAGTGAACGTGCACGTTTGTGAGAAAGGATCAGCTGGCCTTTCTTGTCCTCTGCATTCTCTACGTAAACCTCAACCTTGTCGCCTACTGCGAGCTCGGGGTTGTAACGGAATTCGTTGATGCTGATGACACCTTCGCTCTTGTAACCGATGTTCACGATCACTTCGCGTTTGTTGATGGCGGTAACGACACCCTCGACCACCTCATTTTCGCTGATGCGTGAGAGAGTCTGGTTGTAAGCGTCTTCTGTAGCCTTGCGGTCTACACCGCTGGGGGTTTCGTTTTCGAACTCATCCCAGTTGAAGCTGTCGTTGCTTACTGATGCATTGCTTTTGTGTTTAGGGGTTTCTACCTGAACCTCTTCCTGTACGGTTTTTTCTTCTTCCATAGTTGTGTAATAAATTAACTAATAAGGAGTTAGACAATATGTATAGTCCTTTCGCGCTGAAAGGGAGCGCAAATATAGGAAAAATCCCCGATTATCAAAAGATTTTTGACTGAATGATAGAAATTTACAACATCCGGCGGTGACGGAAGATGAAGAAGACGGCAAGCACCGTCACGAGCATAATCGCACCGATCAGGATTACGTCCCAATGACCCCCTATCAGCGGCAGTTCCACGTTCATTCCGTAGAAGCTCGCGATCAGCGTCGGAGGCATCAGCAGCACGGACACTAGGGTGAAGATCTTCATAATCTTGTTCTGCTCCAGGTTGATCAGACCGAGCACTGTGTTCTGCAGGTACTCGAGACGTTCGAAGCTGAAGTTCGTGTGGTTGATGAGTGACGAAATATCCTGGAGCATAATGTTCAGCTTGGTGTTGATCTCGTCGGGAGTCTTCTCGCTCTTGAGCACGCTCGAGATGACTCTCTGCTTGTCGACTATGTTCTCGCGCACGAGCATCGTGTTCTCCTGCAGCTGATTGATGTCCAGCACGAATTCGTCGCCGATGTTCTCACCCAGGCTCACCCTCTTGCTGTACTGTTCGATTTCCTTCGACATCAGCTCGATCATATCGGCGTCCATATCGATTCGGTTCTCGAGGATGCCCAGCAGGATGTGGAAGCCTGTGGGGTAGCCCTTGCGGCCGGCGAGGATGCGGCGCTGGATGTCGGTGAAGCTGCGCAGCGGCACCTGGCGCACGGAGACTATCGTGTCATCGCTGAGGATGAACGACACCGACTCCATAGTGTAGTTCTCAGGGCCGGGGATAAGGAAGTTGGTGTTGATGAAAATTTCATCCTCGGTCTCGCTGTAACGAGATGAACTCTCGATCTCTTCGGCCTGTGCGCGGCTCTGAAGCGTAGTCCCGAGAAAATCCTCGACAGCCCTTTTCTCGTCTCCCGTCGGGTCGAACAAATCCATCCAGAGGACGTCCTTCGACTGCAGGGTGCGCAGGATGTCCACAGACTGTGAGGTATCTATTGTTGATTGGTTGTAGTAGAATATTTCGATCATAATTCCCGATAATAAGATGGTTCCACATTCTGTTGATTAACAGAGTGGCCATCCGGATCGGGGGCTTGTCTTCACGAATCTCGTATTGAGGACGCAGATCATTTTATATTCTACAATTTCTGGATTAAAGCGGTGCAAATTTAAACTTTTATTTCAAAAATCCAAAACCCTGCGCATCAAGCCGCAAGATGCTCTATCAATATCTTTATTCCAATCGCTATCAGCACCAGGCCGCCGACAAGGTAACTTTTCTTTCCGAAGATGCGTGAAGCCCAGCTGCCGCCTTTGAGGCCCAGCTCGCTGGCAGCCGCCGTCACAATGAAAACCGTGCAGAGGGCGAGAATGATCCTGTGGGTGGAAAACTGCAGGGCCGCCATCGATATGCCGACCGCCAGTGCGTCGATAGATGTAGCGACTGACGCCAGCAGAAGCTTGGTGGTGTCCATCAAATCCACATTTTTTTCTTCAGAAGGTTTGAAGCTCTCGACTACCATGTTAAAGCCAATAATGAATAGCAGGACGAAAGCCACCCAGTGGTCGTATGCCTCAATATAGCGCACGAAACTGCCGCCGAGCAGCCAGCCGGCCAGCAGGAATGCGGCCTGAACGAGTCCGAAGGTCGAAATGATGCGGATGTTCTGCCCTGCACTGATCTTTGTGGTACACATACCTCCGACGATACTTAGCGCGAGGGTATCGAAACTAAGGCCGACGGCCAGCAGGAATATCTCGAATAAACTCATTTTGCTTTACGATTTGAAGGGCTGGCGGTTGACAATAGAGCGGCCCAGCGTCATCGAGTCGGTGTATTCCAGCTCGTCGCCGAATCCCACTCCGCGGGCTATCGCTGTCAGCCTGACATCATAGGCAGCCAGCTGTCTTGAGATGTAGAAGGAGGTCGTCTCCCCTTCCATCGACGTACTGAGAGCCAGGATGACCTCGTCGACACCGCCTGCAGCCACCCTCTCAGCAAGATCTTTGATCGTCAGGTCGCCGGGGCCCACACCGTCTATCGGGGAAATGATGCCGCCAAGGACGTGGTAGAGGCCCCGGTACTGTCCGGTGTTCTCGATGCTCAGCAGGTCTGCGTGGTTCTCCACAACGCATACCGTGCGGGAGTCCCTGTTCGGGTCGTCGCAGAAGGCGCAGCTGCCGTCGTCGCTGATCATATGGCAGCGGGGGCAGAAATGTATCTTGCTGCGGAAATCCACAATCGACGAGGCGAACTTCTCCACGTTGGGGACGGGCTCGTACAGCAGGTGAAGGGCGAGCCGCAATGCGCTGCGGCGGCCTATGCCCGGCAGCGACGCCAGATTTTCGACGGCTTCCGCGAGCAGTTTGGATCCGTATTCGTTCTTGAACATACTATCTGCAATTCTCTGCCGCCTTGGCCACCGAGCCGTACTTCAGCAGCAGCTCACGAGCCTTTTCGCGGTCTTGCAGCCCTGTGCGGGCCATCAGCGTTGCTACAGCCTTGTCCATCAGTTCCCCGGCAGTGCGTTCTTCCTGCTGTCTGCGGCGGGTGTGGTATTCAACCAATGCGTCTATAGGGCCGCGCATTATGGTACCCAGCTTCAGTCCTGCCTCATCCATACACCCGGTCAGGATATCCTTGTATACGGCGGCCACCGAACCGATGAAGCTCACTTCGTGATGGAAGACGTCGTACTGCATCACATTGATCCGCAAAAAATCGTTGAAAGCTCCTGTCAGCAGCGCGTTGATATACGGGTCGTCGAGATGGTCCTCGATGAACTGAGAGAACGACCCCAGGAACTTGCCGGGCTCGGGCTCCCTGTACACGTGGCGGACGATAGCCGCGTAATCCAGATGGTAGCGCTCTTCGAAGTCAGCCTGCAGCGCAGCGGGCAGCAGCCCTTTGATATATGCCTTCAGCAGCCTCTTGCCAAGATCCGCCCCGCCAGCCTCGTCGCCGAGGATGAAGCCGCCGGAGCGCACGTTGCGCACAATCTTGCGGCCGTCGTAGAAACAGCTGTTGGAACCGGTGCCGAGGATGCAGGCTATGCCAGCCCTGTCGCCGAAAAGAGCCCTGGCCGCACCGAGCATATCAGATTCAACATATATCAGGTCGTAATCAAAGACCGCAGCGAAGGCGCCGCGGACCTTGTCCGCAGCCTCCCCTATCACTCCGGCCCCATAGAAATAGACGGCATCCAACTTCCGGCCGCTGACCGGCAGGAGCTGGGCTGTGAGAGCCTCCTGCATCGCGGCCTGACTGACGTACAGGGGATTCATCCCGCTGCAGGCGGCTTTGTGCACCTTGCCGCTATCGTCTATGACACGGAAATCGACTTTAGTGGAGCCGCTGTCGGCAATTATTATCATACTCAGTTTTTAGAACGCAAATGAAAGCTTGACCATTCCGTTGCGCAGAGCCTGGGGGAAATAGCCGACTTCATCGCCGTAGGCCCAGGCGTCCGCCACATACTTCTTGTCAAACAGATTGTCCACAAAAATAGACAATTTTACGTTCTTGGTGAAACTGAATGAAGCACTTTGGCCCACTACAGTGTAGTGCGGCAGAGTCTTGGCCTCGATGCCGGTGTTGTCGATGTACTGTTTGCCCACGAATTTGACGGTGGTGGCCAGCTCGATCCTGCGGGCAATCCTGAAGGTAGCCACGCCGGAAGCTATGGCCGCCGGTGACAGGGCGAGATCCTTCAGTCCGCCGTCGATCTTTATCTTGTTGATGGAGAATGTGGCGTTGGCGTCGAGCCTTACCCACTGCGCAGGCTCATATGCCGCCACAAGCTCGATACCGCGCCGGTAGCTGCTCTTGACATTTTCCTTGATGAGGTAGCCGGAAGACGTGAAACGGCCGGTAGTCACCAGCTGGTTGTCATATTCCATCAGATAGATGTTGGCCGAAGCCGAGAACTTCGGAGAAGAGAAGCGGTATCCCACTTCGAAGTCCGCCATCATCTCGGGATAAACCTTAGTGGTGTTGGCAACGGCGTCCTTGAGGTCGGCGCGGCTGGGCTCCTTGTGGCCTATGGCAACTGAGGCGTAGACAATGCCGCCCTTGCCGAAGTCATAGCTGGCGCCTGCCTTCGGGTTGAAGAAAAGCCAGAGGTAGTGGCTGTCGAGTTTGGTGCCGTCGTCGTCCGGACCTTCCATCGTATAGTCCACGCGCCTGAACTGCAAGTCCGCATAGGCATTGAGCCTGTCCCACATCCGCCTTTCAAGACGGGCGAAGGCCGACAGGTCGCTCTTGACCGACTTGTTTTCATACCAGGGTTCCTCGGGGCCGTAATCGATCTGGCCTTGACGCCATATCACTTCGCCGAAGTGGTAGCCGTAATATCTCGAATACGCCAGGTTGAACACCGCCTCGTTCTTTGCGTCGCGGTAGCGGAGGTTTGTCACGCCCGCGAAATTGTCTGCTGTCGAGCTCTTGCGGTTTATGTAGTCCACCTTCTTGTCCTTATATGCCTCGTAGTAGCCGGAGCCGCCGGTATAGTTCAAAGTGGTGCTGAGGGTGAAGCGCTCGCCGAGAGTGCCGACGTGTATCAGCTGGTAGTGGTTCTGGCGGTAGTTGTCGGAGTCGTTGTCATAATAGCATATATTGCCTTTGGAGTCCACATACTCTCCGGCAGGATTGTAGCGGCGGTCCTTCGCCATCTGTTCGGCCGAGATGCCTTCCCAGGTGATGCCGGAATGCTGCATACCGTGCAGGAAATTGAACTTGAGAAGGTTGCTGCCGTTGCTCCACGATGCGGAAGCCAGCATCGAGTTAAGGTCAACCCAGGCATTGCGGATGTAGCCGTCGGTCTTTCCGTAGTTGTATTTGAAATCAAAGGCGAAGCCCGCAGGCATCCTTCCGGTCGAAACCGAGGTGTTGACGAGACTCGTCCTGTAAGAGCCGTAGCTCAGGTCGACCGATGCGGCAGGTTCCAATCCGGGCAGAGCGGTCTGCATATTCAGGCTGGCTCCGAAGGCTCCGGATCCGACAGTGGAGGTTCCCACGCCCCTCTGCAGCTGTGCTGAGTTGAGCATCGAGCCCACCGAAGCTATGTTGACCCAGAACACTTCCTGACTCTCGGCGTCGTTGAGGGCGATGCCGTTGATGGTGACGTTTGTCCTTGTGGGGTCGCTGCCGCGCACGCGGAACTTGGAGTAGCCGAGGCCCGTTCCGCCCTCATTGGTCGACACGACTGAAGGCATCAGGCTCAGAGTCATAGGCAGCGAGTTTATCGGAGAAGTGCTCTCGATGCGCTCGGCGCTCATTTCAGAATAGCTCACCGGAGTGCGGACGGAAGCCCTTGTGGCGGTGACTACGGTTGAATCGATGGATTGTTGGGTGAAGTCATTCTGGGGGTCGTTCTGGCCCACGCAGAGAAGCGGCAACAGAACTGCCGCGGCGATAAACATTTTTTTCATTTTTTCCTACGCCGGTATTATCCGGATCAGTTTTACGGGTATTATCTCAGCCCTTGAAGAGCACCCCTGTCAATAAAAAACTAGTCTCTTTCTGTATATGTTATTATGAACATACTTGGCCAGTACTTGCCGGTCAGGTATGTTTCCTTGGTTTGCGGATTGTATGCTATGCCGTTGAGCACGTCGGTACGGCTGGTATTGCGGAAAGTTGTGCGAAGCTGGCGGCAGTCGACAAGGCCTTCGACCTCTCCGCTCTTCGGATTGATTATCACTATCTGGTCCTTGCCGTAGACGTTCGCCCAGATGCGGCCGTTGATGTATTCCAGTTCGTTCAGGTAAGGCACCGGGTGGCCGTTGAGCTTTACGTTCACCGATTTTTTCTCTGTGAAAGTCGCGGGATCCATCCAGAAAAGCCACGACGAGCCGTCGCTCATAATGAGGTCTGTGCCGTCGGTGGTCAAGCCCCAGCCCTGATGGCGGTTAGACAGGCGGGATGTCTCCTCGAAGGTGGCGGGGTCGCAGACGAAGCAGACACCCTCCATCCAGGTCAGTATGTAGAGCTTGCCGCCAAGAATGCAGCTGCCCTCGACGAAATAGGCCTGGTCGAAATCCGTGCGCTGAAGGACATCTCCCGTGGCCAGGTCCACAAGGCGCATCGACGATTCGCCGTACTGGCCGGCGCTCTCGTAAAGCCTGCCTTCGTGGAAGAACAGTCCTTGCGTGTAAGAGCCCTCATCGTGGGGAATTATCTGCTCGATGTTGCAGTTGTAATACACCACCTGTCCGCTGCGGCAGGAGCAGCACAGCAGCACGGCGGCCAGCATTGTCTTGACGAGGGTTTTCATACGGCTGCAAAGATATATTTTTTATTTATTACTTTTGCGGTCCCGGGGAGAATCGTGCCATCGCTGCCGTCGAAAGGCGGCTGAGGAAAGTCCGGGCAGCACAGGGCGGCGCCCTGTGGAAAGCACAGATAGGTGCAAGCTTATGGGGGTTGCAACAGAAAACAACCGCCTGCAGCAAGGCCGGCAAGGGTGAAAACGGGAGGCAAGAGCTCCCGGCGGGCTATGGCGACATAGTCCGGGTGCAATCCGGCGCGCTGCAAGGCCATGTATACCGGCATTCAAGGACTGCCCGTCCGCTGCCGGGGGGTAGGCTGCGACAGATAAATGATGGCAAGCCGCTCCCCTGCGAAGGGAAGCGGGCCACAGAACCCGGCTTACAGATTCTCCCCGGTTTTTTCCAAAATAATAAAGGGTGCGCTCCGGAAAGAGGCACCCTTTAGTCTTAGTAGCGCTGTGGCTACTCTGCCAGCGTGATGATATAGCCGTCATAATCGCCTGAATTGTCAACAATCCATGCGCGCTCGGCTGTCTTCTTGATCACTTTCATGGTTGTTGTTGCAGGCTTAGCATCAATATCTCCGGTGTTTCCCAATGGAGTCACTGCCACTTTCGGGGTTGAATTAAGCAATAACGGATTCTGGGCAATATTAAGCGAAAGCGCATATCCTTTGCTCCAATCCTGGAAACGGACGAAACGGCTGCCGGGATCAGCTGGTTCGGAAGTCGCAGGAGTATTTTTGAAAGCATACTGGCTCTCACCATTTGTATAAACAAGAGTCTTAGTTGCTATGGCCACATTGACAGCAGTGTATGCAGAAAAAGCGTCAGATTCCTGCAGGAATGCAGAGCTGTACTGAGGGCTGTAGGTGAACGGCTCCATCTGATGGATTTTTGAACGTTCAATGACGTGGCTCGTTCCTTTTACACTCTTGATCATGGCCCTTCCTGCATTATCTATGAATTCCGCATAGAAACCATTGGCAAAAGCACCAGCCGGAACGACGATGTAGAATGTTACGCCATCGGTGTCATTGAGAGCTACACCTGTGCCGCATGACAACGATTTGTAAAGATTAATATCTTTTACTGCAGCCGATACAGTGCCGACCGGGTCAGTAGTATCGATATCGGTGATTTGCAGAGAGCCGTTGAGGATATCACTCTCGCGGGTATAGATATTGATTTTTGAAATCGATGCACTGCCTTTCAGAGTAAATGATATAGCGCCAAACACATTCTTGAAGGACAGATTCTTATCAGTAGCTGTCGCTACAGCGACATTCGCTCCGTTGCCGAAACTGTTGGCAGAGTATTTTTGATTAGCAGTCACCTCTGCATTGATAGCCGGAGTAGCTCCCGGAGAGAAAGGTATGGACAGGGTTTCTGAGACAGAAGCGGGATAAATCGCATAATACGGTCCGGCACCGAGATTATCTGTTCCTTCAAATTCGCCGCTAACCTTGCCGCCATCTCCTGCCTTGAGAGTAAATACAGTGCCATTAACGTTTGTATTGCTGAAAATGAGGATTTGGTCGCCTTCGTTCCAGACTACGTTCGTTCCATTGAGCGAGGTCTTGGTTGCAGACCCGGGTTGCTCCAGAGAAGCATGGAAAACCATCATATTCTCTTTCTGCTCGGACACGAGGTTTTCTTTTTCAATAGCCGCCGGAGTCAACTGGTCAGTACATGCAGTGGACAGGAGCCCCAGCATGAGGGCCGCAAGTCCTGTATATATTGTTTTTCTCATGACTATTCTTATTTCCTTTGGTTCAAAGCAATTAATCATCTTCGTCATCCCAAGTACCATAGGTAATAGTAAAAACTTCATTGTAATTGGTATACACTGAAGTATCCAAAAGCTGAACCGGCTCCGTCATGCGGATTTCCTCCGTCAGAGGTCTCTCGTATGTAAACTTTGTTTTCATATATTTTACTTTTTTAATAATCAAACAATGTGTCTGCCGCAGGTTAATGCACCTCGACGTAAGTAACTAGGGTCTCGACGACGGTACCACCGTTTGGAGCCACCGCTGCCTCAATCTTATATGTTCCCGTCTCAGTAAATTGGTATTCTTTATCAGACTGATTCAACACCACTGGAGTTACACTGCCTGTTTTTGTGATAGTCCACACAGTGGCATCGTATGCATAGTCGCAATTCATAATCTGGAATACGAAATAATCGTTCACCTTATATGTTGCTGCTGTTTTAATGAATGCGGCAGGCATAATCGGAAGTTCACTAACCACGGAGCCGTCGATACGGCCCTTAATAGGTTCATAGCTGGATTGACCTTCATCCGATGTGCAATATAGAACAATCTTATCTCCAAATTCAATGGGTGTAGAAGGGTCGTGTAATTTAATACGGTAATAATCCTGCATATAGTAACCTATATCGAGTGCAGTCACTGCATCATTATATCCACCGGACATATAAAAATCAAATACATCTTTCTCCACACCTGTCTTGCCAATCAGTTTTGCAGCAAGTTTGCCATTGTATGTTTTATTACCTACGTTTTTAACGCCAATAGATATCTGGAAGTAATTATCTGTACTGAAGGGGTTATTATAGAGAATAATTCCAGGAATATAATGACTATCATACTCAAGTTTGTAGATATAGCTTGATGTTCCGGTCCTGTCAGGAACAAAATCTAGCAAAGCCCCAAGTTCCAAATTGAACGTATAATTTGTTGTTGCTTGATAATTTGCATAGTAATATCCATTGCAAGAACCTCCCCAGCCAAAATTGAAATGGAAAACATCATCTCCGCCCAACTTCAGAGTCGCATGTCCGTCAAGGACGTATGCATGTCCTACATCGTTGCCCGAACCCACGCTGGCCTCACCCGAATAAAGGACAGGGTGCTGCAACACTTGAGTTTTCAGGAGAGAATTCCAATCTCTCGTAGTATGATCAGCCAGATATTCAATATGTGCGGCTTTATTGTATTTCATGTGGGCGGCAAAAGCAGCCGGAACTATATTGGTACTTGCGCTGGTGCCGCCGTGGGCGGCGTCATTGAAATTTGCATGTACCAACAGGCCGCAAGCGAAAACCAGCCTTGACAGTTGTGCCCTGACCGGATCTGTACAATTCTGAAAAGCATCGTATGTATTCAATGCCTGCAAATCATCCCAGTTGGCATCAGTTATATTAATATTCAAATAATTAGAATGCTCAGGATTATCCAAACTGTATGCTTGTATAGCATAATATCCGGCTAATGTTCCGTCATCATTATACATCCTGGATTGATAAGCATCCGTTAATCCGACACCTGCATTCGGCCATTTATGCCATGTCAGGATTTCAGCAACAGCAACCGGCACGCAACCTGCAATTGCCTGTGACTGATTAGCATTTACTTTCGGAGCCAAACCGTTGGCAGGAGCATTCTGGTTCCAAGGTACTGTTGCAGAGTCAGTATTGATGTTCTCAATCAGGCTTTCATCAATAGCAGCCTTTGTCTCAGTCAATGCCGCCCACTGCTGAGCGACTTCGGAGCTCTGGGAACTGACAGAACGGACGTAGCCTTTGATATAGTCCATCCACCACTTCACATTCTCAGGCATTCCTTCGACCTCGAAGCGGTTGGTCTCGGAGATTGCCAGCACGGGCTGGACGTTGTCGTCACCGGCGACAATCACGAAGCCGCCGCCATCACGGCCGAAAACATAAAAAGCCGGCTGAGTTGCTGCCTTTGTGGCGGCATCCTCGCCGTTCCAGATGAGCTTCAGATCTCCAGAAGCTTTAGTCGCCGGCTTGGCCAGCGCTTTCTTAGCCACTTCAAGAGCTCGGTCGGCAGACACAGGCGCAGCCTGTACTGTCATTCCGCCAAGCAATAGAGCGGCCATCAGTACTAAAAATAGCTTTCTCATATATGTTTAGGATTATTGTCGTAAACCGTTATAAAATTACGACAAAAAATGCTATTCCTGCAATAGCATTACTTCCCGATTCGAGCTATCGGAGTGATGCGGCCGCGCACCAGGTCGCCTTTGCTGACGAGGAGCTTGGCGTCGAGGGGCAGGAAGACATCCAGCCGCGAGCCGAACTTGATCATACCGAGGACGTCTCCCTGGGTGCAGTTCGCGCCTTGGACGGCGTCGCACTCGATCCTGCGGGCCACTATGCCGGCGATCTGGCGGAAGAAGATGTCAACACCGGCGGCGGTGCGGATAGCTATGCTGGTGTGCTCGTTCTTCTGCGAGCTCTTGGAATACATAGCGAAGACTTTCCCGCCGGGATTGTATTTGACATAGCGGATCTCGCCGGAAACCGGATACCAGTTGACGTGGACGTTGAAGAAGGTCATAAAGACCGACACTCGGATGCGCCTGTCGTGGAAATACTCGTTCTCCTCGACTTCCTCTATGGCGATGACGTTGCCGTCGCCCGGAGAGACCACCAGCGCGTCGTCAATCAGCGGCTTGCGGTCGGGTATGCGGAAGAAAGTCGCCACGAAAAATGACATATAAAGACCGACCGCAGACACTGCAATCTTGACTGCCGTCGAATCGGCGAAGAGCCAGCAAAGCGCGGCCGCCACCACCCAGGCAAGGAAGTGGAAGATGATGAATTTGACTCCTGAGCGGCGGATCTTCATAGCTTATATTATTTGGAACAGTATCAGATATGCGGCTACTGCGGGCAGCACTGCCAGGGCGCTGTCGAAACGGTCGAGCAGGCCGCCGTGGCCGGGCATTATGTTGCCGGAATCCTTCACTCCGTAATGCCTTTTGATCAGCGACTCGAAGAGGTCGCCGAGTATGCCCGCCACAAGCACTATCAGCCCCAGTGCGACTACGTGGCCCCAGCCCATATCCAGCCAGCCGACCAGCTTGAGCACCACTGCGGCGATGCAGACGAAGAGCAGACCTCCGAACACACCGACCCAGGACTTGTGGGGAGATATGTCGGGGCAGAGCTTGCGGCTGTCGGGCTTCTGTCCGAAACCCATCCCGAGCACGTAGGCTCCGATGTCACTCATCCAGATGAGGATGAAGATTGCCAGAAAGAGCTTACCGTCGAAGGCGCCGGAGCGGTCGAAAAGCAGCAGCCCTGCGAGGGCCGATGAAAGGCCGACATAGAGCACCGGAAAAAGGATGTTCTCGGTCTTGCGGACGGCTCCCCTCTCCTTCTTGTCAAAGACGAGCGCCGCGCAGGTGGCGAAGAACGGCAGCAGGCATAGCATCAGCCAGCGGGCGTCGAAATCCCAGAGTTTCCAGGCGAAGACTGCGAGAAAAAACGAGACTGACGCAATTGTCGCAAGTATCTTCTCCGCACGGTAGCTTTCGCGGCCGATCGCCATCGCATAATATTCGATATGCATCACGATCATAACGAAGACCATCCCAGCCATAAAGGCATACTGGTGGAGCAGGCACGCCAGGAAGATGGCGACGAAAAGCACTCCCACCAAGGTCCGTGTCAGCAGCTTGCCCTCCATATCAGAACAGTGAACCGGTTTCAGGATCAGACGGAGCTTCGGGCTCTGAGGAAGCTTCGGGCTCTGACGGGGTCTCAGGCTCAGCCGGAGTCTCAGGCTCGGCGGGAGTCTCAGGCTCGGCGGGGGCCGCGGTTTCTACCGGAGCCTCGGGCTCTGCAGTTTTTTCAGGCTTTGGAGCCTTTTCCTTAGGAGCAGGCTTCTTCTCGTCCGTTTCAAGCTCGATCGGAGTGTCGTCATTGATGACGGCGTTGGGATTCACACCGCCCTTGCGGGGGCCGAAGATGCGCTCGAGGTCTTCGGAGAAGATAACCTCCTTCTCCAACAGCAGGGCTGCGAGCTGCTCGAAGCCGGCCTTGTTCTCCTTCAGGATCTTCACGGCTGTCTTCTGGGCCTGCTCGATGAGCTTCTTGACCTCTGCGTCGATCAGCTCGGCGGTCTTCTCGCTGAAAGGCTTGCCGAAGGCCATCTCGGAGCGTCCTGTAGAATCATAGAACGACACATTGCCGACAGCCGGGCTCATACCGAAGTATGACACCATCGCATAGGCCTGCTTGGTGAGTTTCTCCAGGTCGTTCAGGGCACCTGTGGACAGGTGTCCGGTAGTCATCTCTTCGGCGACGCGTCCTGCGATGGTCGAGGCCATCTCGTCGAGCATCTGCTCCTTGGTGGTGAGCTGTTTCTCATCGGGCAGATACCACGCGGCTCCGAGGGCCTGGCCGCGAGGGATGATGGTCACCTTCAGCAGCGGATTGGCGTTGGGCAGCATCCAGCTGACCGTGGCGTGACCGGCCTCGTGGTGGGCTATGGTGTTCTTCTCCTGGTCGGAGATTATCTTGCTCTTGCGCTCCAGTCCGCCTACGATACGGTCGATGGCATCGAGGAAGTCCTGCTTGTCGATGGCCTTCTTGCCGTGACGGGCCGCGATCAGGGCAGCTTCGTTGCAGACGTTTGCTATGTCGGCGCCTGAGAAGCCAGGTGTCTGGCGGGCGAGGAAATCGATGTTGAAGCCGTCCACCAGCTTGAGGTTGCGCATATGCACCTTGAAGATGTCAAGCCTCTCCTTCAGCTCGGGCAGTTCAACATTGATCTGGCGGTCGAAACGGCCGGCACGCATCAGCGCCTTGTCAAGCACATCGGCACGGTTGGTGGCGGCGAGGATTATGACGCCCGAGTTGGAACCGAAGCCATCCATCTCGGTCAGCAGCTGGTTGAGGGTGTTCTCCCTCTCGTCGTTCGAAGAATAGCCGATGTTCTTGCTGCGGGCTCGGCCCACTGCGTCGATCTCGTCGATGAACACGATGCACGGAGCTTTCTCCTTGGCCTGGCGGAAGAGGTCGCGGACGCGAGAAGCGCCTACACCGACGAACATCTCCACGAAGTCGGAACCGGACATAGAGAAGAACGGAACGTCAGCTTCGCCGGCCACTGCCTTGGCCAGCAATGTCTTGCCGGTGCCGGGAGGGCCCACGAGCAGCGCGCCTTTAGGTATCTTGCCGCCGAGGGCGGTATATTTCTTCTGGTTGCGCAGGAAGTCGACAATCTCCATTACTTCGACCTTGGCCTCCTCGAGGCCGGCCACGTCCTTGAAAGTGACCTTCTGGGCGGAGCTGTTCTTGTCGTACATCTTGGCCTGCGACTTGCCCACATTGAACACGCCGTTCGGACCGCCGCCGGCTCCCATATTGCGCATAGGGCGGAACAGCAGCAGCCACATAGCCATCAGCAGCACAGGGAACAGCAGCCAGTCCACAATCCGCATCCAGTTGTTGTTCTGTTCTTCGGTGACCACTTCGAAGCGCTGGTCTTCGGGCATAGCCTCCAGCACCTGGCCGAACTCGGTCTCTGCGTCGAAACTGCCGGACACGAGGAAATAGAACTGAGGCCCGGCCACCGGGTCTACACCTCCGAAGAGGTTGCGGTACTTGCTGACGCTGTCAGCCTTGATGTATATCTCGCCTTTGTCGAGATTCCTTGTAAATACGATCTTCTCGACATCTCCGCTGGCCAGCATATCATCCTTGATGGAAAGCCATTCCTTCTTGATGGGTTCGGTGCTGCTGCCGAGGCTCTGCCACATATAGATCAGCACGCCGAAGATGGCGATATACAGAAGGACGGTAAATATATTGAAGGGCTTCTTGCCGCCGGGAGCGGCGCCACCCTGCGGATTCTCGGGTTTGTTCTTATTGCTCATTGTATTCTGTTTTGCTCGCGTCGGCCCACAGGTCTTCCAGTCGATAGAACTCCCTGTACTCAGTCTTGAAGATATGGACCACTATGTTGCCGTAATCAAGTATCACCCAGAATGCGTTTTCGCGTCCCTGCTTGCGGATGGGGCCGCGCTTGCATTTCTCATACATCGATTCCTCCACGTTGTCGCAGATGGCGGCGACCTGGGTGGTGCTGTCTGCATTGCAAACTACGAAGTAATCGGAGATAGCTGTTCCGATGGATGTAAGGTCGAGGCTCACCACGGCTTTAGCCTTTTTGTCAAGCATCGCGTCGGCTATCACCTGCAATTCTTTTTTGTCTTCGTTCTCTACCATATTTTATTAAATTTGGCCTTCGTTTGACAAATATCCGGCCACTTTACATATCAGTTGTAAATTTATGAAAATTAAATGGTTTAAAACAATCGATTCCACCAATAATCGCATAGCGCTCGACAAGGAAGAACTCCCCGACAAGACAGTCTATATGACTGATTTCCAGACTGCAGGCAAAGGCCAGCGGGGCAACGGCTGGGAGAGTGCGAAGGCGGAAAACCTGCTTTTTTCCATCCTGCTCAAGCCTGCTGACATTTTGGCTGAAAACCAGTTCATCATTTCGCAGGCTGTCACCCTTGGCATAGTCGGATATGTCAGGAGCAAGGGCATCGAAGCCAAGATCAAATGGCCGAACGACATTTATGTCGGCGACAGGAAAATCTGCGGCATATTGATAGAGAACGCCGTCAACGGCGACAAGCTGGTGAGCAGCATCGTCGGCATAGGATTCAACCTCAACCAGCTTTCCTTCAGCCCCTCCATTCCCAATCCGGTGTCGCTGTCAGCCCTGACCGACGTCAGCTATGACCTCAAGGATGAACTCCTGAGCCTGCTGCATTTCATTTTCGAAGAGTATGACAGGCGGTCGCAGCAGACCGAGGAGCGCTACGTCTCCTCACTTTACCGGCTCGGCAGGCCGCACTCCTACATCCACACCGCGAGCGGCACCACTTTCACCGGCACCATCCTGGGCGTCGACAAGACCGCCAGGGTCATAATCGACACCGACGAAGGGCAGAAAGCCTTCGCCTTCAAGGAAATCCAGTATATAATCTAAAGGTCTTTTGTAGCACCTTTCTAGAGTTCAGACATCATTCTGATGCATTCTTTGGGATCTTCTGCAGTAAAGACAGTATTGCCGGCCACGAAGATGTCCACACCCGCAGTACGCAGCATAGTGATGTTGTCAAGGTTGATGCCGCCGTCGATCTCGATGAGGAAGTTGGCTCCCACCTCTTTCCTCATCTTGCGCAGCTCCATCACCTTGTCGACAGAATGAGGTATGAACGACTGGCCGCCGAAGCCGGGATAGACCGACATAATGAGCACGTAATCCACCTCTTTGACAAAAGGCCTCAGCACCTCGACTTCAGTGTCGGGATTGATGACCACGCCGGGCTTCATACCGAGCGAGCGGATCTGCGCGATGGTGTCGTGAAGCTGCGGACAGGTCTCGTAATGCACGCTGAGGCAGTGGATGCCCAGGTCGGCGAAACGCTTGATGTACTTCCACGGCTCTATGATCATCAGGTGCGCGTCGAGAGTCTTGCGGGCCACTTTGACAATCGACTTGACCACCGGGAAACCGATGGATATGTTGGGCACGAAGACGCCGTCCATTATGTCGAGATGTATCCAGTCGCAGCACGACTCGTTGAGCATCTCGATGTCCCTGTCGAGATTGCCGAAGTCGGCTGAAAGCACCGACGGAGCCACCATATTCTTCTTTTCCATAGCTTAATTGATGTTGCTGAGGACTTCAAGAAGCAGATCCCAGAACTTGTCGAGCGATGCCAGCTCCAGTTTCTCGCCGGGAGCGTGCACGCCCCTCAGGGTCGGACCGAAGGAAATCATATCGAGGTCGGGATACTTGTCGAGAAACAGGCCGCATTCCAGACCGGCGTGGATGGAGCGGACTATCGGGTCGACTCCGAACAGACGGTAGTATGCGTCTTTGGTGACTTCGAGGATATATGACTGCATCTTCGGCTTCCATCCGGGGTAGCGGGATTCGTGGGAAACCATCGCACCGGCCAGGTCGAAGGCAGCCTCGACACGCTGGGCCGCCCATTCCCTTGCGGAGTTGATGCAGCTGCGCTGGCTGGTGGCCACCGTGATGCTGTTTTCGCCATAGAGGTCGGCCAGCTCTTCGTCGTCGGTCTCGTGCATATGGACAGAAGCCAGGTTGCTGGAAGTCTCTACGATGCCCTTGAGTTCGGCGCTCATAGCCAGCACTCCGTTGGGAACTGCTACCATAGCTTCGATAAGGTCTGAAGCCACGTCGTGGTCGATTACGTCAGTCTCCCAGGATGCGGGGATGGCGACTGCGTGGACTTCGGGATCGGTGAGGGCGAATTCGTCCTTGATCTCGGCTGCAAAGCGTTCGAAGATATCCATTATTCCGGCCTTTGATATAGGGTCGAAAGCAAGCACGGCTGTGCAGTCGCGCGGTATGGCATTCCTCTTGCCACCGCCGTCGATGCTGCAGAGCTCTACATCTTCGAAGTCGATCACCTGATGGAGGAAGCGGGCGAGCAGGCTGAGGGCGTTTGCCCTGCCTTTGTCGATGTCGTCGCCGCTGTGGCCGCCGATGCCGCCTTCAACGGTGAACTGCATAAATTCCTTCTCTCCTTCCAGCTGGCTTGCATCGTAGAAGAAAGTGGCGGTGGTGTTGATGCCGCCGGCGCAGCCGATGAACAGCTGTCCTTCGTCTTCAGAATCAAGGTTGATGAGGATCTTGCCCTCGAGGAAGCCGGGCTGAAGGCCGAAAGCTCCGTCCATACCGGTCTCTTCAGAGGCGGTGAAGAGGCATTCCAGACGGCCGTACTCCAGGGTGGGGTCGTCGAGTATCGCAAGTTCCGATGCGATGCCGATGCCGCAGTCGGCGCCGAGGGTGGTGTTGTCAGCCACCATCCATCCGTCGCGGATTTCATATTTGATGGGATCCTTCGCAAAATCGTGCTCATAGCCCTTGACTTTCTCGCATACCATATCGAGATGGCTCTGCAGGATTACGATGGGACGGTCCTCGCAGCCTTTGGCGGCGGGTTTTATGATGAGGACGTTGCCGGCATCATCTGTTTTGCACTCAAGGGAACGGTCTGCAGCGAATTTCTGCAGATAAGCACGTATATGCTCTTCGTGACCCGACTCCCGGGGGATGCGTGTGATCTCCTGGAAGAACGAAAGTACCTTATCCGATTTCATATTGTATTTTTTAGTTCGTTACCAGCATCTTCTCGATATCGGTGACGTACTGTCTGAAAGTACGGTCGGTATCGATGAGGTCACAAACCGTATTGCAGGCGTGGAGGACTGTAGCGTGGTCCTTGCCTCCAATCTGCGCTCCGATAGAAGCGAGCGAAACTTTGGTGAGGCTGCGGCTCAGATACATCGCAATCTGACGGGCCTGGACGATCTCCCTCTTGCGGGTCTTGGCGAGGATGGCGTCGTGTGGCAGATTGAAATACTCGCAAACTGCATCCTGGATTCTGGAAATGGATATCTCGCTCTGGCTGTCCATCACGATCTTGTCGATAAGCTCCTGCGCAAGCTCCAGAGTCATATTGCGTTTAGCAAAAGTTGACTGAGCAATCAGCGTGAGCAGCGTGCCCTCCAGCTCCCTTATGTTTGATTTGACCTTTCTTGCGATGAACTCGAGCACCTCGTCGGGAACTACTGCACCTTCGCGGAAACTCTTGTGCTTGAGGATAGCGAGCCTGGTTTCGTATGACGGAGGGAGAAGCTCGACCGAAAGTCCCCATTTGAATCTTGAAAGAAGCCTCTGCTCCAGACCCTGCAACTCTACCGGCGCGCGGTCAGAAGTCAGCACGAGCTGCTTGCCGCTCTGGTGGAGGTAGTTGAAAATCTGGAAGAAGGCGTTCTGCGTGCCCTTCTTCTCGGCGAACTCGTGGACGTCGTCGATGATGAGCACGTCCACAGACTGATAATACCTCAGGAAATCTACGAGATTGTTGTTCAGGCCGACTGAGTTCATAAACTGGGTCTGGAAACGGTTGGCGCTGACGTAGAGGACTATCTTGTCGGGGTATTTCTCTTTGATGGCGATGCCGATGGCCTGGGCGAGATGGGTCTTGCCGAGACCGGGGCCTCCATATACGAAGAGGGGATTGAAAGCTGTCTTGCCGGGCTTGTCGGCAATGCTGAGGCCGGCCGAGCGGCCGAAGCGGTTGCATTCCCCTTCGATGAAATTCTCGAATGTATAGACAGGATTAAGGTGAGAGTCGATGCGGACTTTCTTCAGGCCGGGAATCAGATAGGGATTGCCGTTGTACTTGAGAGAGTCGCCGGGGAGGCTGACCTCGTTGTTCTCAACGACCTTGCGGTCCTGCTCGGGAGCTGCCAGAACGCTGTCACCGACAATGCGGACATTGTAGATGAGACGGGCGCCTTCGCCGAGAACCCTGTGAAGAACGAGCCGGATGAGATCGATGTAGTTTTCCTCGATGTGATTCCTCACATAATCGGAAGGCACCTCTATCGTAAGGGCCTTGTCTTTGAGACGGACCGCTTTGACAGGGGCGAACCAAGTCTTGTAGTTCACCTCGGAGATATTGTCCTGGATGATTTTAAGACAGCTGTTCCAAACCGCTACCGGATCTTGTTCTTTCATTGTAAAAAATTGCAGAAGGAATGGAGTGTTCTTACTCCCTTGGTGCTTTACAAAATTGGGTGAAAAAAAAGTTATAAAAAAATTTATTTTCACTTGCAAAATTCAATTCTTTCATAAGTACTTAATATTCACCAAGATATTTTTGTAAAATTTTTATGCGCTGATAATCAGCATTTTAGCTGATGCGCAATTGCTATCTCATTGAATATTCAACGGTTGCGTTGTTGATATTTTTTGAAAGAATTTTTAACGAACTTTTTCCACCTTTCCGTCGTCAACTTTCACCACAAATGCGTCCTTGAATTTGGTCCTCACCGAAGACAATGCAGCCTGTGCATCTTTCGCTGATTTGAAATGTCCTGTGGTGTACTTGTATATGTTGCCTGACTTGAATTTTTCAATATCCTTGAGCCCTTTGAAGTCGCCCGATCCGGAAGAGATGTTCCGGGATACGGCAAAAATCTGGATTGCATAGAACGGATTTGGATTCGATGCAGCCGTTGCAGTTTTTGTATCTGCAGGCTTGGGCTGTTCTTCCTCCACGGCGGGGACCTCCGGCTGGGATGACGGAGCCGGAGCGTCGGAGACGGTGCCGTCGTATTGCTCCTTGAAATCCTTGAAGGCGGCGAAGATCCGGCTTGCGAGCTGCGTCCGCTTATCCTTTGAGGCCAGCGTGTTGCGGTCGTTCTTGTTGGTGATGAAACCCATCTCCACCAGCACCGAAGGCATCGTCGTCCGCCAAAGCACCAGCAGGGCGCCCTGCTTAATGCCCCTGTTCGTCGAGATGGGACCCTTGCTGAGGTGCTTCTGACACAGCTCGGCCATAAGCAGGCTCTGCTCGAAATAGGCGTTCTGCATCAGGTTGAAAAATATGAACGACTCCGGATTGTCCGGATCGTATCCCTGATATTTGGTAGAGTAGTCATCCTCCATCAGAATCACGGAGTTTTCTCTCTTTGACACCTCCATATTGGACTCGCTCTTGCTCATACCCATCACATAGGTCTCTGTTCCGCTGGGAGCCGTCTTGTTCTTGGGAACCGAGTTGCAGTGCAGGGATATGAACAGGTCAGCGTGGTTCTTGTTGGCAATGTCAGCCCTCGTGTTCAGCGGTATGAACACGTCCTTGTCCCTCGTGTAAATGACTTTTACATCGGGGTATGCTTCATTGATCATCTTGCCGAGGCTGAGAGCCACGTCAAGAACTACGAACTTCTCGGTCAGCTTGCCGTCGGTAGATATTGCCCCGGGGTCGTGGCCTCCGTGGCCGGCATCGATCACTACCGTCCTCAGCGCCACTCCGCCTCCCTGCGCAGATGCAGAAAGGGCCGTTGACAGCGCTGCGAGAGCTATCGCAACACAAGACAATAAGGATATAAAAGGCCTTTTTGGCATATTAGTTGCGGATTTTTTCTAACTTTGTAGTTTTACAAATATAGCATTTTTTGTGAAAATCCTGAGGTTTATCATATCATTCGCCTCTGCCTTAGCTCTCTCCTGCCTGACGGCCGCCCAGGCCCAGAACCTGCGGGACAGCGTGCAGGTAGTGGCTGACAGCGTCGTCACGGCCCTGCCGAAAGCAGCCGTCGCAGATGCAGATACCTCAGCAGCTCCGGCAGCAGTCGACAGCATCGGCCTTGCAGCGATCGATCCTGGTCTATCAGAATTCGTGCCTGACCCGATAGATTCCCTGCCTGTCGTAAAAAGCACCCTGGAACGTCCCGCCTTTTCATCCGCAAGAGACTCCGTCATCGAGGATATGCGCGACGGCCGCAACATTATATATTATTATGGTGACGTGACCGTGACTTACGGCGACATAGCCATCACCTCCGACTATATGGCCTACGACATCGACAACAACATCGTCTTCGCCAGAGGCACCAAAGATTATAACGGAGAGTGGGTCGGACAGCCCAAGATGACCAACAAGGGCAACGAGTACACAATGGAGGAAGTGTACTACAACTTCAACTCCAAGAAGGCCAAGATCAAGAATATGATCACCAACCAGAAGGAAGGCGAACTCAGGGGAGAAAACCTCAAGATGCTCCCCGACGAGTCCATCAACATAGCCGGAGGAGTTTACACTGTCTGCGACGCCGAGCATCCCCACTACTATATGAAGATGACGGCGGCCAAGATCACCGGCAACTCGAAGAGAACTGTCTTCGGGCCTGCATACGTAGTCGTTGAGGACGTGCCGCTGCCCATCGTGCTGCCCTTCGGCTTCGTGCCAGAAATGCCCGAGAGGGCCAGCGGAATCCTCGTGCCGACCTTCGGCGAGGAGACCGCCCGAGGCATCTATATGCGCGACCTTGGCTACTATTTCGTGATCGGCGACCATTTCGACGTATCCCTCACGGGAGATGTATATACCTATGGTTCCTGGGCGGCCAAGATGACCACCCGCTACAAGAAGAGATATGCCTTCGACGGCTCGCTCAGCGTCAACTACTCCGTCGACATAACCGGCGAACGGGATGCGGCGGACTACAGGGAGTCCCGCAACTTCGGTCTGAACTGGTCTCACTCCCAGGATTCCAAGGCCCGTCCCGGAACATCCTTCAGGGCGTCCGTCAACTTCTCCAGCCCGAAGAACAACACCTACAACTCCACCAGCATCGCCGAGGCCGTACAGAACCAGACATCATCTTCAATTTCCTACGCGAAGACCTTCTCGTTCGGAAGCGTGTCCATCAACGCCCTGCACAGCCAGAACTCGAGGGACAGCTCCTACTCCATAACCTTCCCGAACATCACCTTCAACGTGAACCGCTTCTATCCCTTCAAGCGCAAGGTCAGGGTCGGCAAGGAAAGGATTTACGAGCAGATATCCCTCAGCTACAACACAACCCTTCAGAACAAGATCGCATTCAAGGCGAGCGAACTCAAGGACCCCGGCCTGATCAACAAGATGGAGAACGGAATGACGCACAACTTCGCCATCGGCCTCCCTCAGTTCACCCTCCTCAAATACTTCAACTTCTCGCCTTCAATCTCCTACGGAATGAACTGGTATTTCAGGGAG
>JAFXPV010000109.1 GCA_017527625.1 Bacteroidales bacterium
TATTCGAGAATGTCTGGAAATACAGGATTACAGCATCCCTCCACCACATAGCATCCTTAGCCTGGCGGATGAGTTTGGTGCGGACTTCCTGATAACGCTGGTTGTCGACATAGGGTTCTGCCTTCTCCCAGATCTTTATATACTCTTCAGCATCTTCGATACCGCTCTGGTAGGTGTAGCAGAGTTCATCCCAAAGGGTCTTGCCGTCCTTCATCTTATAATCCCAAGGAACGTGGTGGAACCAAAGGAGCAGATTCTCGGGGCAAGTATCGATGTTTTCGTAGGTAGAAGCCAGCGGCTCGTTGTACTGGGCTGTCGCTCCGGAACCGGTGGCGACGGTACGGTCGAAACCTACGCCGTCAGGGCCTGCCTTGTGATAGAACTGAGGCGACCAGTCCTTGCGGTAGCTGGTTTCCCAGGGACCGGGACCGAAGTGGGCGTTGGAAGCCATAATGTGGTGCAGTCCGAGAGGCATCTCGTAGCTGACGTTGACTTCCCTCGAACGGTTGAGCATATCTTTGACCGGCTTCAGGAATTTGGGATCGCTGCTGAACGTCTGGCGGAGCCATTCGTCTGCGATCTCGTCCGAACTCAGGTCGGGATTCCAAGCCATACGGCCGTAAGCATACCAGTTGATCTGGGCCATCTGATGGCCGCACCAGTTGGCATCGTCTCCGATGTTGGTGACGCCGGAAATGGCGCTGAGCTTGTTGTCGCGGAACTTGCCTTCGGTGACTGCGGCGACGGTCGAGCCTTTGCCGAACTCATAGGTATCGGTATCAAGACATTCCTTCCACAGGGGATGGAGGTATACCATATGCTTCGAGTGACCGAGGTATTCCTGGGTGATCTGCACTTCGAGCATCAGATTGGTCTTGGGAGCCTGGCCGAACAGGGGGCTGATGGGCTCGCGCGGCTGGAAGTCGATCGGGCCGTTCTTGACCTGGACAAGCACGTTGTCGCGGAACTGGCCGTCGAGGGGAACGAACTCGTCGCTGGCCTGCATCGCGCGGTCTTCTGCCTGGGCGTCATATACGAAAGCCCTCCAGAACACTACTCCGCCGTAAGGAGCGAGAGCGTCTGCAAGCATATTGGCACCGTCAGCGTGGGTACGGCCGTAATCCTGAGGGCCTGACTGACCTTCTGAATTGGCCTTCACCAGATATCCGCCGAAATCGGGAATCAGGGCATATATCTCAGCTGTCTTGTCTTTCCAGAACTGGACTACCTTGGGATCGAGAGGGTCTGAAGTGTCAAGCCCGCCGATGTGCTTCGGTGCGGCAAAGTTCAGCGAAAGGAACACCTTCAGGCCATAAGGGCGGAAGATGTCTGCAAGAACCTTGACTTTCTGAAGATACTCGGGAGTCAGGATCTGGGCGTTCGCATTGACATTGTTGATGGCTGTCGCATTGATGCCGACAGAAGCGTTCGCACGGGCATATTCCTGATATACCGGAGAAACTTTGTCGGGAAGTTCATCCCAGTTCCAGAGGGACTTGCCGGCATAGCCGCGTTCTACCGAACGGTTCAGGTTGTCCCAGTGGTTGAAGGCGCGGTACTCGTATGCAGGGACCTCGGTGATGGTCTTGCTGCCCTTGGGAAGCGCGTCTGTCTGCTGAAGGCGCAGCAGGCCATAAACACCGTAAAGGGTTCCGATGGCGGTGTTGGCTTCGACGCTGACTTTCTTGCCGGAGAACACCAGCCTGTAGCCGTCACGGCCCAGAGCCTCGTCCTGCTTGTCAAGGACCTTGATCTCCACTGCGGCGGAGCCTTTCCAATAGCAGTCTATCTCGTTGCGGGCGATTGCTTCCGTGGTATAAGCGGCAGGAGTCGCATCACTGACCTTCTCGAGGTTGTGGAACCACAGGTCGTGACCGTCGGTATCGGCGGGTTTCTCAACCTTGCAGCCTGAGACTGCAAGGATGAGAGCCGATATGATTACAAATGACTTGAAGAGTTTCATAACTTATTCTTTGCCTGCCAGGCGTTTGTAAGTGCCGAGTCTCCACTGGGCGAACTCCTGGGTGCGCTCGAAGAGCTCCTGAGCCTGCTCAGGGAAGGTCTTCTGCAGCGATGCGAAACGGACCTCACCTTTGAGGAAGTCCTGGAAGAGGCTCCAGTCGGGCTCCTTGCTGTCAAGGCTGAACGGGTTCTTGCCCTGCTCCTCAAGAGCCGGGTTGTAGCGGTACAGATGCCAGTAACCGCACTCGACGGCACGTTTCTCCTCGAGCTGGCTGTGACCCATACCTGCCTTCAGACCGTGGTTGATGCAAGGTGCGTAGGCAATGATGAGTGACGGGCCGTCATAAGCCTCAGCTTCCTTGATGGCATTGAGGAACTGAGCCTGTGAGGCACCCATCGCTACCTGGGCGACATATACATAGCCGTAGCTGATAGCCATCATTCCGAGGTCTTTCTTGCGTACCCTCTTGCCTGAAGTGGCGAATTTGGCAACGGCTCCGGCAGGAGTTGACTTGGATGACTGTCCGCCGGTATTTGAATAAACCTCGGTATCGAGGACGAGGACGTTGACATTCTTGCCTGATGCAAGGACGTGGTCGAGTCCGCCGTATCCGATATCGTAACCCCAGCCGTCACCGCCGAAGATCCACTGGCTGCGGGCAGGGATGAAGTTTTCGAGAGCGAGGAGCTGCTTGCAGGTATCGCAGCCGCATTCTTTCATCAGAGGAACGAGCTTGTCGCAAACCTCGCGGGTAACGGCAGCGTCGTTGCGGTTTTCAAGCCACTGGGTGAAGAGGGCTTTGATATCTGAAGAGCACTTCGTGCATTCCAGGCCTTTGGTCATAAGGTCGGCGACAGTTGCGCGTACCCTGTCTGAACCGAGTTTCATACCGAGACCGAACTCGGCGTTGTCCTCGAACAGTGAGTTGTCCCAGGCCGGGCCGTGTCCGGCTGCGTTGGTGCAGTAAGGTGATGCAGGGAATGAAGCTCCGTAGATAGAAGAGCAGCCTGTTGCATTGGAAATCATCATATGGTCGCCGAAGAGCTGGGTGATGGCCTTGATGTAAGGAGTCTCGCCGCAACCTGCGCAGGCGCCTGAGAACTCGAAGAGAGGCTGGCTGAACTGTGAGTTCTTGACATTCTGCATCTTGTTGGCCACAGTGTCCTTATAGCCGACCTTGGCGTGCAGGTAGTCGAAGTTGGCCTGCTCGCTTTCCTGTGAATCCATAGACTGCATACTGAGGGCCTTGTTGCCTTTCATACCCGGACATACGTCGACGCAGTTGCCGCACCCTGTACAGTCGTAAGGGCTTACCTGCATAGTGAATGTATAGGCTTTGAAAGTGGCGTTGCCCTGGACCTTCTTGACGCTCTCGGGAGCCGCAGCAGCCTCTTCCTCGGTCATAAGGAACGGACGGATGGCAGCGTGAGGGCAGATGAATGCGCACTGGTTGCACTGGATACAGTTTGCAGGATCCCAGGAAGGAACAGTTACGGCGATGCCGCGTTTCTCGTATGCTGCAGTGCCGGCAGGGATAGTACCGTCCACGAGGTCTTCAGATGCGAAGGCACTTACAGGCAGGTCGTTACCGCACTGGGCGTTGACGATGTCGGCCACGTTGCGGATCCATTCGGGAGCGAGACGGTTGAAGTTCGGATTGACGAACTTGCCGCCGAGGTTCTTCCATTCTGCAGGAACCTCAACCTCGATGTATTCAGCGCCGCGGTCAACGGCTGCGTAGTTCATCTTGACGACGTTCTCGCCTTTCTTGCCGTATGACTTGTCGATGGCTTTCTTCATATATCCGACTGCCTCCTCGTAAGGAATGATGCCGGTGATCTTGAAGAATGCAGACTGGAGGATGGTGTTGGTACGGCCGCCGAGTCCGATTTCGCCGGCGATCTTGGTGGCGTTGATGATGTAGAACTTGAGTTCCTTGGCAGCGATTTCCTTCTTTACGAAATCAGGAATCCTGTTGAAGGTCTCTTCTACGCTCCACATACTGTTGAGAAGCAGGGTGCCGCCTTTCTTGATGCCGCGAAGGACGTCGTACTTCGACAGGTATGAAGGAACGTGGCAGGCCACGAAGTCGGGAGTGGTCACCAGGTACGGAGCCCTGATGGGGCTGTCACCGAAACGCAGGTGGCTGCAGGTATATCCGCCGGACTTCTTTGAGTCGTAGTCGAAATATCCCTGGCAATATTTGGGAGTATGGTCGCCGATGATCTTGATGGTGTTCTTGTTGGCGCCGACAGTACCGTCAGAACCGAGGCCGAAGAACTTGCACTCGTAGGTGCCGGCCTTTGCCAGTGATATCTCTTCCTTCTGGGGCAGAGACTTGAAGGTCACGTCGTCCACGATGCCGATGGTGAAATCGGTCTTGGGCTCCTTGCGCTCGAGGTTCTCGAACACTGAGAGGATCTGGGCGGGAGTAGTGTCCTTTGAAGACAGACCGTAGCGGCCGCCGACGATGGTGATGTCGCTGCGTCCGTAGAGCACTGACTTGACATCGAGCAGCAGAGGCTCACCGTTGGCGCCGGGTTCCTTGGTGCGGTCGAGGACTGCGAGACGTTTGGCAGTCTTCGGAAGGGCGCGGAGGAAGTATTTGGCTGAGAACGGACGGTAGAGGTGGACGCTGATAAGGCCGCACTTCTTGCCCTGTGCCTGCAGGTAGTCGATGGTTTCCTTGATGGTCTCGCATACAGAGCCGATGGCGATGATGATGTTCTCTGCATCCGGGTCGCCGTAATAGTCGAAAGGAAGATGGTAACGGCCGGTCAGCTCGCCGATCTCGCCCATATAGCGGGCTACGATGTCCGGAACGTCCTCATAATACTTGTTGGAAGCCTCGCGGGCCTGGAAGTATACGTCAGGGTTCTGGGCTGTACCGCGGGTTACAGGCTTGTTGGGGTTGAGGGCCCTTGTGCGGAACCTTGCGAGGGCTTTCTCGCTGACGAGGGGACGGAGGTCCTCAGCCTCGAGGACTTCGATCTTCTGGATTTCGTGAGATGTACGGAAGCCGTCGAAGAAATGCACGAAAGGCACGCTTGACTTGATTGCTGAAAGATGGGCAACTGCCGCGATGTCCATTGCTTCCTGCACGCTGTCAGAAGCCAGCATTGCAAAGCCGGTTGCGCGGGCACTCATCACGTCCTGATGGTCGCCGAAGATTGAGAGGGACTGGGCTGCGAGAGCTCGGGCTGAAACGTGGAACACAGCAGGAAGAAGCTCGCCTGAGATCTTGTACATATTGGGGATCATCAGCAGCAGTCCCTGGCTGGCCGTAAAGGTAGTTGTGAGGGCGCCTGCCTGCAAAGAACCGTGCACAGCACCGGCTGCGCCGCCTTCGCTCTGCATCTCGGTGACCTGGACGGTCTCGCCGAACATATTCTTTTTTCCGAATGCTGCCCACTCATCTACCAGCTCTGCCATTGTTGAGGACGGAGTGATAGGGTAGATAGCCGCGTGCTCACTGAAGAGATATGCCACGTGAGCTGCGGCATAATTGCCATCACAAGTGATGAATTTCTTTTCTTTTGCCATCTTTTAAATGTTTAATATATTGTTATTTATGTTATTGAACGATATAGGCGTACAATCGCGTAAATTTAGCATTTTATTTCGTGAAACGACAAAAAAAGTGATACGGCCGTATCACTTTTTTCCACTTGCAGCTATGATGGCTGTCAGCCGATTATCCTGCCTATAAGATTGGTCAGAACTGAGCCGGGGCCAAGCTCTGTGAAATCGGTCGCCCCCGCCTGATGCATATTGAGCACAGACTGGCTCCAGAGCACGGGGCCGGTCAGCTGAGCGATAAGGTTTGCCTTGATCTCTGCCGGATCGGTATGGGGCAGAGAATCAACGTTCTGGAAGATAGGGCAGATTGGCGCCCTGAACTGCGTGCGGTCGATGGCCTTGGCCAGGGCTGCGCGTGCGGGCTCCATCAGCGGAGAGTGGAAAGCGCCTCCAACGGGCAGCGGAAGAGCTCTCTTGGCTCCTGCCGCCTTGGCTGCCTTGCAGGCTCTGTCAACAACATCAGCCTCTCCGGAAATGACCACCTGCCCCGGAGAATTGAAGTTGGCCGGAACTACGATTCCTTCGGTTTCGTCGCAAATCTTCCTGACGGTAGCGTCGTCGAGATTGATGATGGCAGCCATCTTGCCCGGATTCTGTCTGCAGGCTTCGTTCATTGCATTGGCCCTGGCAGCCACCAGCCGCAGCGCATCTTCATAGCCGAGAGCGCCTGAGGCTACGAGCGCCGAGAACTCGCCCAGGGAATGGCCTGCCACCATATCGGGCGTGAAGTCTTCGATGGCCCTGGCAGCAGCAACCGAATGGATGAATATCGAGGGCTGGGTCACGGAAGTCTCCCGCAACTGCTCGTCGCTCCCTTCGAACATAATTTTCACTATGTCGAAGCCGAGGACTTCGCCGGCTTTGTCAAAAACCGCCCTTGCAGCCGCCGAATTCTCGTAAAGGTCTTTGCCCATTCCGGGAAACTGGGACCCCTGGCCGGGGAAAACGTATGCTTTCATCTGGAATCGTTTTAGAATGAAACGGTCAAAGTTAACAATAAATGTTGTACTTTTGCCGATGCAGCTACGCGCCCGTAGTTTAATGGATAGAATTGAGGATTCCGGTTCCTTAGGTTGGGGTTCGATTCCCCACGGGCGTACTAAGACTTCCCTTTCATCACTTCCCTGTAGAGTTTCCGGAAGAAGCGCTTGTCGCTTCGTTGTATCAGACGTTCCGCCTTGCGCAGGATACGCTGTTCGCGCGCCGTGGGAGCTGACTGCGCCGCTGCAGGCTCTGAGACGGCGGGGGTGACGGCCTGCTGGTCAGCGTCCTTGCGCGGTTGGGGTGCAGGCACTTCAGCGGCAGGAGCTTCTTCGGCTGCCTCCTGGTTCTGCCGGCGTCTTCTGCCGGCTGGCAGACGGTCCGGAGCAGCCTCGTCAGACGGCTCGACGACGGGCCGGTCAGTGCCGGTCGAATCGACGACTGCCTGCGGAGCGTCAGGCACGACGGCAAGGCTGTCTTGCACCAGGAACAGAGAATCCTGACGGACCCTCAGGGCGCTGTCACGGGCTGCGGCCTCTATTGAGTCGCGCTGCATACGGGCCTGTATCCTGGCTTCTTCGCGGGCCATTATATCGTCGTAGACCTTGCTCATATACTTGTTGAAATAGCGGTCGGCAATGCGGAACGCAGGCATATTGACATCATCGTATACCTCCCTTTCAGAAGGCTTGAGGCTCCGTGCCGTGACATCGTAACGGCTCAGGGGCCGCTCGTCTCCGCGCCACTGGAACCCTTTGATACGCTGCTTGTCAATCTCGAGATTGTATACCGGATAAGCGTCGCTCTGGGTCTGTTCGTAATATTTGATACGCTGGGCAGCACCGTTCTTGAGCGCCATCGTCATAAACTGCGACTCCTTGATGTTGATGGTGGTTATCTCCTCCTTCTCCTTGAGGTAGAACATAGCGTTCACCCCGCCCAGGGCATCATAGCGGTAGAGGTCGTCGTCGCGGAAGTAGCCGACCATCTCGGTGCTCTTTATCTGGTCGAAATGGACGGAGTCTTCCTGCATCACCAGCATAGCATTCTGCTGCATACTGCCCCTGTTCAGGGTTTCATCCTTCATAAGGAGTATCATTATGTCAGAAGTGAGCTGGTTGCGGGTCTTGTACCACATCACAGGAGTGCCGTGAAGCCTGGCCAGCGAATCGACGTCGCTGTACGCAAGAGAATCGCAGAGCAGCTGTATGTCGGAGCGGAAAATCCTGACGTTCGGCCAGCCGTGCAGGTATTTTATCTTGGTAGTATCCCTGGCTGCACGGGGGGCTCCACCCTCCGCACCGACAGAGTCTATGGCAGATAGCGCTGTGCCGAGAGTATCGGCAGCCGCCGTTGCGTCCGCTTCCTCAGGAGTTCCATCCTGCAGCTCCTCATCGCTTTCTGCGGGCTTCGTCCCCTCCATCTCTTTCACTTCTCCGAATTTTTCGAATATCATCTGCCTGGCTTCGGAGGCGTCAAGCCCCGCCACTTTATAAAGGGAGTCTGAAGCAGCGATTCCCAGATTGGCAAGGCTGTCTATGGTTGAGGCGGCAGCAAGTTTCTCACGCCTCTGCTTCGCTATGTTCTCGGGCCTCTTGGCCTCCGCTTCGGCCTTTGCCTTGGCCCTCTCCTCTGCAGCCTTCGTTTCGGCTTCGGCTATGGCGTCGAAGAGGATGTCCTCCCTCTCCTTCAGGCGGGTTTCCTTGTCGGCCTCGGGTATGTCGCAGTTCCTCACGGTGTAGATACGGAGCGTGTCGGCGGCCACGAACAAAGAGTCCTTGACGTGTTCCTCGTTCTCTCCGAAATAGAACACCGCCGGATCCTGGGTGAACTCCATATGCTGGTTGTTAAGGGAGTCTGTCTCCACTATGGCCTTATGGGCCACGAAGGCCGATTCGTTCAGCGTGTCCAGCACTATGACGTTGTGATATGCTTCATACCTCGGAATCCTGCGGTAATAGTAGACTTCGTCCGCCCACATCTCGTAATCCGGGTCTTTTATATATACGTCGTTGCTGAAATGTATCACCTCGTTGTCGGTGTCGTACCACCCGGCCAGGGCCTTCATAAAGCCGTTGTCCCTCCAGACATAGGTCTTGTCGCGGAAGAAGGCTTTCTTCTCGGACGACAGGTAGTCCAGCTTCGTCGTGGTCAGGAAGATGGAATCGGTGAACATCTGGACGTTTTCCTGGAAGGAGAAGGTCTTGAGGGAGGAAGTGTAGATGCCGGTGAGGCCTTCTATCACATTGCCGTCTTTGTCCTTCATAGCTCCGCCGTTGCGGAAGATGGCCAGGCTGTCCTTGGTGTTGTAGTCGAGGTTGTTGGTGCGCAGCGTGTCGCCTTCGTTGTCGAAGACTTCCACCAGCGGCCCGCGGAACTGGGCCAGGTCCTGGTCGATGAGATAGGTCAGGCTGTCGCTGCGCAGGACGGTATTGTCCTGGACCAGCCGGACTTTGCCGTAAGCCTTTATGACCTCACGGTCGATGTTCCAGGCTGCGGAGTCGCAGAACAGATAGGCGCCGTTGTGGTAGAATGCCGCCGGACCCTTGATCAGACGGAAGTTGCTGAAACCCATTTTGACGAGCTTGGCCCACTCGGCATTGAGCAGCGAAATTACGCTGTCGGCCTTGGGAGGCTGGTTGCGGCTCTGGGTCTGAGTACGGCTCTGGGCCTGGGCAGGGCAAATGCAGACCAGCAATAATATTGCAGTTGAGATGATTGCCTTGCGCAGCATATTTTATTTGATCCAGCCTTGTCTAGTGAAATTGCAGCCGGAAAATACCGGGTCTATCACTATATATGTGGTTTTCTGCTTTTCGGCGATGAATTCGTCTATGGCCTTGTTGGCGTTGCGGTTGTTGGCCACAGTTGTCAGGATGTCGAAGTCGCCGTCATAGGTGGCAACGTGCGAAGGGATTATCTCTTCAAGTTTGATGATCTTGTAGATGGTGTTGCCCCTGCCCTCGTTGTCCACCGACTCGAACGGATATGAAACTTCTCCGATGCTCATATCCCTCAGCACGATGTAGTCGTTGGGTTTGAGCTGGTCCTTCTCGAACACTGCCGAGCCGGTATTCTCGTCGACCATCATACCTCCGTTTGTGCGGGTCTTGAAGTCTTCGGAGAACGCCCAGGCGGCCTGCTCGAAGGTCATAAGGCTGTCCTCGACAATCAGGGTACGGATGCTGTCCAACCTTGCGAAAGCCTTGTTGCGGTCGTCAGCCGTGTACTTGGGCTTGATGAGGATGTGGCGGGCGTTGAACATATCGCCTTCTTTCTCGATCATCTGGATGATATGGAAACCGTCCGGGGTCTCTACTATGGGCGACACCTGGTCGACCTTGAGCGCGGTTGCGGCGTCGGAGAATGCCGGCCAGTAAACTGTCTTGTTGGCCATACCGAGCTCTCCTCCCCTTGTGGCGCTGCCCGGATCCTCGGAGTAGAGCCTTGCGAGGGATGTGAACTTCTCTCCGTTGACTATCCTTTCGCGGATTTCAAGCAGCCTCTCCTTCACGAGGGTCGCAGCCGAGTCTTTGTCGGGATAGAGGACTATCTGGCGCAGCTTGTACTGGTCGGGGATGACAGGCATATCTTCTACCGCCGAGGTGTCGGCGAAGGTCTTCACGTCTCTCGGGGTCATCTTGGGGACCTTGCTGATCACTTCCTGCTGCATCCTCTGGGTGAGCAGCTGCTCTTCGATGGCGGTGCGCCATATCCTCTCAAGGTCGTAGCGGGATTTGTTGAAGTACTCCTCCATTGCCTTCTCGCCACCCAGCTGGGTTGTGATGCTGGCGAATCTCTGGCTCAGGTTTTCCTGTATCTCGGTGGCAGGAGCCACCAGCGAGTCGAGTCTGGCCTGGGTGAGGAACAGCTTGGATATCATCGCCTGCTCGAGGATCTCGCATCTTGCGTTGCGGTCTGCGACCAGACCGTTCACCCTCATCATCTGTACCTCTCCTTCCACGTCGGACAGCATTATGGCGTCATTTCCGACCAATGCCACTATCTTGTCAACAAGACCGTTCTGATATCTCTGGGCTGATGCCGTCAGGCAGCTGAGCAATACAGCCGCCGTCAGCACTGCAAAACGCTTAATCATATTTCTGCAATTTTTTATTTTCGAGGGCTTCCTTCAGCAAGTCCTGTTCCAATTTTGACAAAATCTCCTGCTTTCTGATGCTTATGATGGCATCTTTTATCTTTTCTTCGTTGTATTCCATAGGGGTGAGCGTCTGGGGAGCGAACCTGTCGATGAAGAAAATCAGAGTGTTCTTCTGCTCTCCTTCGAGGATATAGTAGTTCTGCTTCGCAGATATCTCCTCCAGGTCGGACACTATCATCCCGACATCCTTGGCCAGCTGTGGTATGGACACGTAGCGGCCGCCGTAGTCTTCATACCTTTCGGCGTACGAACGGCTCAGCTCGGACAGTTCGGCCACCTTGTCTTCGTCTTTCGACTTGTAAAGTTCCTTGATGTTGGAGTAGTACGGCGACCTGACGTTAATGACTATGTACCTTGCCTTGACCACCGGGTAGTCGTACTTGAAGCTCTGGGGATGGGCTTCGTAATAATCCCTCACCTGCTCGGGGCTCACTGCCGTGTCGATGCGGCTTTCCATAAACATCTTCTCGTAGCGGAAGCTGAGAAGGTCGTTGCGGAAGGACTCTATCTCCTTGGAGATGTCCCTCTCGTCGGGGGTGAGCTGCTCCAGGGCCTTCATCGTCTTGAGCCGCACAAGCGCCCAGCTCTGCACATACTGGTCCACCATATATGCACTGTCCTGCGAAGACGTCCCTTCCGGGACGAGCTTCGCCACCTCGCTCTTGTAGAGCACGTCTTTCCCTATCCGCGCCAGGACATCCCCGCGGGACTGGAAAAGGCTGCACGAAGTTGCGAGCAGCACAAGGGCCGACAGTGCACTGATGCGCTTCATTATCTGCTGTAGTTAGGGGCCTCCCTTGTTATCGATACGTCGTGGGGATGGCTCTCGGCCATACCGGCGGCTGTTATCTTGACGAATTTGGCGCTGCGCAGCTCCTCGATGTTGCGGGCTCCGCAGTAGCCCATACCGGCCTTAAGGCCGCCTACGAGCTGGTAGATCACTTCTGCAAGCGTGCCCTTGTAAGGAACCTGGGCTACGATGCCTTCGGGAACCAGTTTCTTGATGTCTTCTTCCATATCCTGGAAGTAGCGGTCTTTCGAGCCCTTCTGCATTGCTTCGAGGGAGCCCATACCGCGGTATGACTTGAATTTACGTCCATTGAGGATGATGGCCTCGCCGGGAGCCTCCTCGACACCTGCGAAGAGTGAACCTGCCATTATGGTCGACGCACCTGCGGCAAGAGCCTTGGTGATGTCTCCCGAGTAGCGGATGCCGCCGTCGGCGATGACAGGGATGCCGCTGCCCTTGAGGGCGCCTGTGGCGTTCATTACAGCGGTGAGCTGCGGCACGCCGATACCGGCGATGATGCGTGTGGTGCAGATGGAGCCGGGACCGATGCCGACCTTGACTGCGTCGACGCCGCACTCCTTGAGGGCTATGGCCGCCTCAGCTGTAGCGATGTTGCCGGCTACAATCTGCAGATGCGGGAACGCTGCGCGGATTTTCTTTATAGTCTCCAGCACGAACACTGAATGGCCGTGGGCCGTGTCGAGCACGACTGCGTCGGTATCGACGCTCACCAGCTTCTCGACAGTCTCAAGGCTGTGGGAATTGATGCCGACGGCGGCTGCCACGAGCAGCCTGCCTTTCGAATCCTTGCTGGCGGTGGGATTGTTCTTGATTTTCTTTATGTCCTTGTAGGTGATAAGGCCCACCAGACGGCCGTCCTTGTCGACTACCGGGAGCTTCTCGACTTTGTACTTGTGAAGCACTTCGATGGCGTGAGGTATGTCGTCGCCGTGGTCGATGGTGATCAGGTTCTCGCTGGTCATCACGTCCTTGATGGGAGTGGCGGGATTGTCTTCGAAACGGAGGTCGCGGTTGGTGACGATGCCGATCAGCTTGTTGGCCGAGTCGACTACGGGAATGCCGCCGATATGGTTTTCTGCCATCAGTTTCAGCGCATCGCCGACGGTCTGGTTTACGTCGATGGTTACAGGGTCGTAGATCATTCCGTTCTCAGCTCTTTTCACCCTGCGCACCTGGTCCATCTGCTCGTCTATCGCCATATTCTTGTGGATGACGCCGATGCCGCCTTCGCGGGCTATCGCTATCGCCATATTGGCGTCGGTGACAGTATCCATCGCCGCTGAGACGATGGGAACGTTCAGGGGAATCTCCCTGGTGAACATTGTGTTAGTCACTACGTCGCGCGGGATAACCTCGCTGCGGGCCGGAACCAATAGCACATCATCGAAAGTGAGACCTTCCATAACCACTTGATCAGAAAACTGTTGCATATCTTGTTACCTCCTTATAAAATCGTCCTTAATTTAGCAAATGTACAAAACATTTCGTTTAAAGCAATCGCCCTTGCCAGGTATCTCGCTCAACCAGCCGTTTTTCAAGCATTTCCAGCAGCTGCGGGTTGCGCACCAGGCCCCAGGGAGTCTCGTTCACGAAGCGCGGGGGGACTTCTCCTGCGAAGCGTTCAATGAGCAGGTCAGGCCTCAGCCTCTCGAGGAAATCAACAAAGAAATCGATGTAGCCGTCCAGGGTGAATGTCACGAAATCCTCCCTCCTATCGCGGTACTCCCGTTCCATCGCGGTGCCTTTGATGATCTGCAGCTGGTGGAACTTGACTGAGTCAAGCGGCAGGGAATTGATGGCTGCAGCCATCTCCATCATCGCCGGGATATCCTCGCCCGGCAGCCCGAAGATGAAATGGGCGCCCTGCATTATCCCCCTTTCCGCCGTCATTTCCACTGCCCTGCGGGCCTGGGCGAAAGTGTGGCCGCGGTTGATGCGGCGCAGGGTCGCGTCGTGGCACGATTCGATGCCGTACTCTACTATCACCACCTTGTCCTGCGACAGCTCCTTGAGGTAGTCCAGCTTGCGCTCATCGACACAGTCCGGACGGGTGCCGACGACTATGCCCACGACACCTTCGTGCGCGAGAGCCTCTTCATAGACCCTGCGCATCTTATCCAGCGGGCCGTAGGTGTTCGAATAGGCCTGGAAGTAGGCCAGATACTTCGTGACGGAGCGGTAGCGCCCCCTGTGGAATTCGATGCCCTCGTCCAGCTGGCGGGTCACCGTCTTGTCGGGAGTGCTGTAATTCGGATGGAATGCCGCATTGTCGCAGTAGGTGCAGCCGCCCGTGGACAACGTGCCGTCGCGGTTGGGGCAGCCGAAGCCGGCGTCGACCACAAGCTTCTGGAGCCTGCAGCCGTACTTCTCCTTGAGGAATCCCACGAAACTGTTGTATCTTCTGCCCTGCTGCATTCTTTATATCAACAATGCCCCTGCGGGAAATCCCCAGGGGCATCATCTAAAGTCTCAGGTAAGTTTAGAACTGCACCTTCGGAGCCTGGTCGCTGCCCTGCGCTGCCTGGAAGTAGGCTTTCTTGTCGAAGCCGGCTATCTTGGCGATGATGCTTGCAGGGAACTTGCGGATCATACTGTTGTAAGGCTGCACAGCCTCGTTGAACTTGTTGCGCTCGACGGAGATGCGGTTTTCAGTGCCTTCAAGCTGGGCCTGAAGCTCCTTGAAACTCTCGGTAGCCTTGAGCTCCGGATAACGCTCCACTGCGACCAGCAGGCGGCCGAGACTCTGGCTGAGATTGTCCTGGGCTGCCTGGAAAGCGGCCATATTCTCCTCAGTGAGGTCAGAGGCGTCCAGAGTGGTCTGAGTGGCCTTTGCGCGAGCCTCTATGACAGCCTCGAGAGTTGATTTCTCATAATCTGCCACACCTTTGACTGTCTCCACGAGATTCGGGATCAGGTCGGCACGGCGCTGATATGCGTTCTCCACGTTACCCCACGCCTTTGAGACATTCTCTTCGGCGGTAACCATACGGTTGTTGGTCTTTATGCCCCACATCACGAGGATAGCCGCGATGATGAGGAATATCACGAGACCGCCTAATTTCTTTCCTGCTGCCATAACTTATTTGACTAATGCGCTCAGTTTCTCGAAAAGTTTGTCATAACCTTCGAAGAGGTCTTTCTGTATCTCTTTGTAGTGAGCTTTGACTTCCTTGCCTTCCTTGCGGACGAATTTCTCGACTCCACGGGCGTTGGTAACGACTTTCTTGGGGAAGTTGACGCGTGCGCTGAGGCTGTCTGAAAGTGCCAGACCCTCCTTGATGAGACCTACGACTTCCTCTTCTTTCTTGCCTTCGCTGAAATCGTTGTACAAAAGGCAGTCACTCACGAAATCATTCATAAGGAACGCGATGTCCTTCTTGATAACTCTTAAGTTCATATTATTCAGTGTTTAAAACGCCGCAAAGATAGTAATTATTTGTTCAATCGATGGACTGGCAGGGCTTTTTGATTATCGGGCAGAAACGATTACCACTTGTTGAGGGGCAGGCCGTGCATCATCATATGGGCCTGGTCCTTCACCTTTTCAATGACTTTTTCGTTGTCGATGTTGTTGAGGACTGTGTCGATGAGGTCGACTACGTTGAGCATATCTTTCTCAACCAAGCCCCTTGAGGTGACGGCCGGAGTGCCGACGCGGATACCTGAAGTCTGGAAAGGAGAACGGCTGTCGAAGGGCACCATATTCTTGTTGACAGTGATGCCTGCGCGCACGAGGGTCTTCTCGGCTACCTTGCCGGTAAGCTCGGGGAATTTGGTGCGCAGGTCGATGAGCATCAAGTGGTTGTCGGTGCCGCCTGACACGACTTTATAGCCTTTGTCGATGAATGCTGCAGCCATTGCTTTGGCATTCGAAGCAACCTGCTGCTGGTAGACCTTGAACTCGGGCTGCAGGGCCTCGTAGAACGAAACGGCCTTGGCGGCGATGCAGTGCTCGAGCGGGCCTCCCTGAACGCCGGGGAAGACGCAGGAATTGATCATTGCTGACATCTTCTTGATCTCACCCTTGGGAGTCTTTACGCCCCATGGATTGTCGAAGTCTTTGCCGATAAGGATCACGCCGCCACGGGGACCGCGGAGGGTCTTGTGGGTGGTTGATGAAACGATATGGGCGTATTTCACAGGGTTCTTCAGCAGGCCTGCGGCAATGAGGCCTGCGGGATGGGCCATATCCACCCAGAGGATGGCGCCGATCTTGTCGGCGATGGCTCTCATACGCTCCCAGTCCCATTCGCGGGAATATGCTGATGCACCTCCGATGATGAGCTTCGGCTTATACTCCAGAGCCTTTTTCTCCATATCATCGTAGTCGATGTATCCTGTTTCTTCATTGAGCTTGTAGGCCACTGCGTTATAGAGGATTCCGGACATATTCACCGGAGAGCCGTGGGTCAGGTGGCCGCCGTGGGCAAGATCCAGTCCCATAAAGGTGTCGCCGGGTTTCAGGCAGGTCATCATTACGGCCATATTGGCCTGGGCGCCTGAGTGAGGCTGGACGTTGGCGTATTCTGCATCGAAAAGCTTGCACAGACGGTCGATGGCGATCTGCTCTACCTGGTCTACGACTTCGCAGCCGCCGTAGTAGCGGGCGTTGGGATAGCCTTCAGCGTATTTGTTGGTCAGCACTGAGCCAAGAGCCTCAAGAACTTGCTTGCTTACGAAATTTTCAGAAGCTATGAGTTCGATGCCGTCGATCTGGCGTTCTTCCTCTTTTCTTATCAAATCCAGAATTTGTACGTCTTGTTTCATGGGATGGGGTTATTACAATGCGCAAAGATAACAATTGTTTTATCTTTGCAGACAAATGTTCATAACTTATGTTTCGCAAACTGGTCAACGATGAACTCGGAAGGATTTCCGTGGAAGAGTTCAAGACAGCCCCGAAAGAAGATGTGGTCGTAATCCTCGACAATGTCCGCAGCCAGCACAATATCGGCTCGGCTTTCCGCAGCTGCGACGCCTTCCGCGTCAGCAAGATCTACCTCTGCGGCATCTGCGCGGTGCCGCCGTCCGCCCAGATCCACAATGCTGCCCTGGGCGCGGAGTTCAGTATGGACTGGGAATACTGCGAAAACACTATGGATGTGGTGAAGCGGCTGCGCGGCGAAGGCTATGTGATCGCGAGTGTGGAGCAGGCCGAAGACTCGACATCCCTTGAAAACTTCCGCCGCGAGGAAGGCCGCAAATACGCCCTCATCTTCGGCAACGAGGTGCACGGCGTGGCGCAGGATGTCGTCTCCGCAAGCGACCTGTGCCTGGAAATCCCCCAATACGGCACGAAACACTCCCTCAACGTCTCGGTCTCCGTGGGCATAGTTCTCTGGGAAATTATTTGTCGCTAGCCGCTATCTTGTTCTGAAGCCAGGAGCGGGCGTGGCTGAGCTGCGAGCGGGAGCCTCCTTCGCTGATCGAAAGCATCTGAGCTATCTCTGCGTGGGTATAGCCTTCAATCACATAAAGGTTGAAGACCGTCCGGAAGCCGTCAGGCATCGTATCGATCAGTTTGAATATCTCGTCCGCACCAATCTTCTCCAACGTCGTGCTCTGCGTCATCTGCATCACCTGCGAATCTTCTATATTGTCGGAGAACTTCAAGGCATCGCTGCGGCGGAGCTGCATCAGGGCTGTGTTGGCGAATATCCTGCGTGCCCAGCCCTCGAAAGAGCCCTCTCCCCTGAAAGACGAAAGCTTCTCGAAAAGAGTCACGAAGCCGTCCTGCATCGTATCCTTCGCTGCTTCTCGGTCCTTCAGGTAACGTTGGCAGACAGCCAGCATCCCGGGCGCCAGCTTGTCGTAGAGCTCCCTCTGCGCCCTTGGGTCACGCCTGCGGCATCCATCTATGAGAGAGTCGAGCTTGTTCATCGCCAGGGACTGTTCCTCCTCCACCTGCGGACATACGTCTATAGTTATATAACCCCGAAAAGTCCGGAATACGTCACGACAGAAGCGAAGAAATTTGAATTACGTCAGGACTTGAACCTGCAACGCGAGTCTGCGCTGGCAGTGCTCTGACTACTCAGGCATAGTCGCACGGATAAGGAAAAATTGTTCGGCACCTAGAATGTGAAACCGGCTGAGACGCCGAGGCCAAGAGGGAAAATCCAGAGGGCAGCGAGCTGCAGATGGGTAAAATCAGCGATGTTGAAATCAAATCCGGTCTTGGCGCAGGCATAGAAATCAAAGCCATTCGAAGTAGTGGGCTCGATTTTCCACTCTGAACCGTCGTAATTCCTACCGCTTCTGCGGACCATCATATAATTGCCTCCGACCTCGGCGCCCAGGATAAAGGAATGCCGCCGCGCTGCTCCCAGAGGAAAATAGTGGATATAGTCCAGCCGCACAGGAACTCCGCTGAATTGAAGGTCTACACCCGAACCCATCAGATATCCACCCAATAGGCCAAGGTAATTTCCCTGATTGAAGCGGTAACCGACTGTCGCATTTCCGCTGACCCAGTGTGAGCCTATGTTGGCCTCCATCCTTGCAGACACGCCGCACTGAAACCCACTGTACTCATCTGTCTGAGCCCAGATGCAACCCGCCATCAGCAGAAGAACCACACTCACGAAAAAGCGTTTCATACCGTTGATTCTTTCAACAAACGGAGTTACTTCTGGAATTCGCCGGTGTAACTGTCGCCATCCACAATGATTTCGAGGTGATATGAGCCTACGCCGGGAACTTTGCTTGAGACTGTGCAGCTGCTTTCGACGACTGAATAGCTGTCGGAGGCCACCAACTTGCCTGAGCCGTCATAGAGGTATACCTCAACACTCTCGGCTACGGGGAGTTTTATGTTCAATTCGTCACCCTTGAGAATAACGTCAACGGCAGAAGCACTCTTTGTAACTGTCTTGAAGCTGCCGTTATGACGCCACTTGCGCTCATAGTCATCGTCCTTGCCGGAATTGTTCTGATTTGTGAACAGTTCAATTCTCTCATCCGGAACAGGAAGATATGTCCCGCCACTTCCACCGGAACAAGAGGGCAGTAATGCGACTGCAGTCGAAAAAGCCATGAGGGCTGTTATGATGCGTATTATTTTTTTCATCTTTAATAACGTTTGCTGCTAAGATAAAAACCGAAAGTTTAATAAAGGCTCTGTGACGATTATTTTTTACTTCTGGTTATCAGGCTTTTGCATTGGGATAAAGCAAATCAGTCAAGGCAAAGTTTAACGGAGGCGTTTTTTATCCCTTTTCCTGTACGATTGCCCGGACATATTTGTCGAGATTGGTAGTACTGCTGTCTATTCCGAGTTTCTTGCGTATCCTGCTTGCATCATTATACGCACTGCTCCTGCCAAGGAAGCTGATTACATCCTTTCCGTTCATGCCGAGAGCATATAGACAGCACTGGTTGATCTCTGCCTCGATGAGCCCTTTTTCCTGAAGATACGCAATAAAGCCAGGATGGCTGGCGGCGAAAATCATGCGGTTTGAGTTCATAAACCCTTCCTTGTCTTCGTAGAAATCCCTCAATCTGGTCGAAGCTTCGACCTCCATCTGGCTATCCTTCATAATGTCGGCCAGGAGCAGCTGATTAAGGACGCCGAGTCTCTCGTCAATCAGCGCCTTGGACACCTCATCAGGCTGCATCATCAGGGCCTTTTCTAGCCTCTCCTTTTCGAGCTCAGCCTGTCCGAGCAGCAGTTTGTATCTGTCCTTCTCGAGTTTCTGCGCTGCAATCCTGCGGCTCAGCAGCAGTGCCACGAGCAGCGCCAGCGCCAGCGCCGACAATGCAATGGCGATGGCTGTCCAACGGCCCTTGTCGGACTTCAGGATGCGGCTCTCCAGCTCGTGCTTCTGCTCCATAAACTGCATATCGTAGTTATGGATGGCGTGGGAGTAGGCATCGTTGAAAGCGATGTAGTTCTTGTATGCTCCGAAAGCCTCCTGGGTATTACCCAGCCCTTCATAAATCTGTGACCTGACCGTCCAGTAGCGGATGGTGCGGCCTTCGTTGCCGGCATAGTCGTCCTCGCGGTCAATAGCCTCCCTCGCTGCCCGGAAATCACCCACATTGAGGTATCCGTTTGCAACAGAAAGCCAGTCGACATCAAGGCCGGAGCGGAGATAAGCGGACAGCACCGCCGGGATCTCCTCCACCAGACCGAAAGAAGTCAGATATGTCAGGTATGTGCTGTAATAGGTGCTCTTGTTGGCATCTGTCATCTTGTCGTAGAGGACGGTCGCCTTGTCGAGCCAGACCTTGGCTTCATCCCGGTCGCCAAGTCCGGAATAGCCCGACACAACCCGCAGGATGCTGTGGTGATATGACCTCTCAACCCCTCCTGCCTCGAACAGCTCGGCAGCCTTGATGTAGGTGTCGACGTATCTGTCCCACTGAAAAAGTCTGGAATAGACATTGCCCATCGCAAAGTAAGTCCGCGCCTTTGTGAGCACATCATCGGACTTGTCTCCGACATCCACGGCACGAAGCCAGCTGCGCATAGCAGATGTCATCTCTCCCCTGTTGGAATAGATGCGGCCTTCGTAATATGCAGTCCTCATCCTGTCGGTGGGGCTGCCGTTCTTCTCATAATAGTCGATCGCAGGCTGCAGCACGCTGAAATCGTCGGCATCGACGTACGTCTTGTCGAGAGCCATCGCCATCAGCAGTGCATACCTGGCTTTGTCGGCGCGCCTCGCCAAGGCTGAAGCATCGATGCTTTTCAGGGACTCCAGGGCATCGGCAGGCCGCTTCTCGATGTAGGACTCTATCTCGCCCAGCCGGCCGGACATAACGCCCCCGTCGCAGGAGCTCAGCGCTACCAGCGCAAATACCGTCAGAAAGACGGAAAGGATGAGAGCTTTTCTACTCACGGCCGCCATAATATGTAGATGCAATTTACTATAAAAACGTTGTATAAAAAAGAAGAAGGTGACCCACAGGAGCCACCTTCTTTCGTTCGATAAAAACTCGCTCGCTATACCATTCCGCTGAAGCCCATAAACGCCATAGCCATAATGCCGGCGGTAATCAGGGCGATAGGAACGCCTCGGAACGACTTGGGCACGTTCGAAATCTCGAGCTGCTCGCGGATGCCGGCGAAAAGCACGATGGCCAGACCGAAACCGATGGCGCTGGCGATGGCGAAGACAACCGACTGGCCGAGGTTGAGCATATGAGCCTCACCTCCGAAGCTGAACTGCTTCTGCACGACCATCAGCGCCACGCCGAGCACGGCGCAGTTGGTGGTGATCAGAGGCAGGAAGATGCCTAGGGCCTGATAGAGCGACGGGCTGATCTTCTTGATGATGATCTCGACCATCTGGACGAGGCCGGCAATCACGAGGATGAAGCAGACCGTCTGCAGGAATTCGATGCCCAGGGGCACGAGCACATAGTACTGCAGAAGATATGTTACGCAGGTGGCCAGAGCCATCACGAACGTAACGGCGGCAGACATACCCAGCGCAGTGCTGACCTTCTTGGATACGCCGAGGAACGGGCACACGCCCAAAAACTGTGACAGAAGGATGTTGTTGACAAAAACTGCCGAAATGATAATCAGTATATATTCCATGGCGTACGCTATTTAGTTGTCATTTTGCGGAAAAGGACCATCAGATATCCGAGCACGATGAAAGCGCCGGGAGCGAGCACGAAGAGCAGCATTCCGTCGGGAGCGATAATCTTCCAGCCGAAAGCGCTGCAGCTGCCGAGAATCTCACGCACGAGACCGACCACGGTCAGCGAGAGCGTAAATCCGAGACCGATGCCCAGACCGTCGCAGGCAGAGTCCAGCACGCCGTTCTTGTTGGCGAAGGCCTCTGCACGGCCGAGCACTATGCAGTTCACTACGATCAGCGGGATGAAGAGGCCCAAAGTCTCATACAGAGAAGGCAGATAGGCCTGCATCAGCAGCTGCACTATCGTCACGAATGCAGAGATTATGACGATGTACGACGGGATGCGCACCTTGTCGGGAATGAAACGGGCCACCGCCGAAATCACGATATTGGAGAGCACGAGCACACACATAGTGGCCACGCCCATACCCATACCGTTGATGGCGGAAGTAGTGGTACCCAGAGTGGGGCACATACCCAGCACCAGGGCGAACGTAGGGTTGTCCTTGACAAAGCCCTTGGTTATCAGTTTCCAGCGGTTACTCATTGCTGTCCCTCCCAGTTTTGATTCGAAGCGCCGGTGACGACGTCAGTCGCATCCTCACCTTTGATAGTCAGATATACTTTATAAGCCTCGGCGACACCTGAAGTGAATGCCCTCGAAGTAATGGTAGAAGCCGTGATGGCATCGATGTCGCCACCGTCCTTGCTGACCATAAATTTAGTCTTCGCAGGGTCCATACCGTCGAACTGGCTGCGGAAACTGCCGGCTCCCGTCTCCGTGATCTTGGCGCCAAGGCCCGGAGTCTCAGAGTGGGAAATCACCGAAGTGTTGTAGATGATGCCTGTGGCAGCGTCAAAACCTACCAGCATATCGATAGTTCCTCCGAAGCCCGTAGGCTTGACCTGGACAGCGTAGCCCACGACCTTGCCTTCGTAGCTTGCCGGATAGACCGTGTACTGCTTGCCGTCGACCTCGACAGTCATAACGTCCTCGCTGGGCACATTGTCGAAGGACGGCACGACCGCCGCGATGGCATTGTTGGTCTTGGCCAGGTTGGCTGCCGCAATAGGCTCGGCAGTCACGTGGTTGACAAGTCCCAGCAGAGCCGAGCACACCAGGCAGATGCACCCGAGAGCCAGAACCATATTCAAGAATGATGATTTTACAGCCATACTCTATTTCCTCCTTCCATAACCGTAACGGATCGGTTTGCAATATTTGTTCAACAACGGAACTGTGAGGTTCATTATCAGGATGGCGAACGAGACGCCCTCGGGATATGAACCGAAGTAACGTATCAGCACTGTCAGCACGCCGATACCGACGCCGAAGATAATCATACCCTTGTCGGTCATAGGCGAAGTGACGTAGTCTGTCGCCATAAATATCGAACCGAGCATCAGACCGCCGGTGAACAGGTTGAAGAGCGGACCGGTGTACTCGGCGGGGTTGCAGAGCGAGAAGATACCCGTCATAACGGCTACAGTGAGCCAGATAGTCACAGGGATGTGCGGCTTGATGACCTTGCGGCAGAGCAGATAGACGAAGCCTAAGAGCAATGCGATCGTCGAAGCCTCACCGGCTGAGCCGCCAGCCCTTGCAAAGAACATCTGGCCGGGTGTCAGACCGGGATTTGCAGCGAGAATTTCCTGGACTGTGGAGCCGCTTTTCAGGCCTTCGTTGATGAGGGCCAGCGGAGTGGCGCCGCTGAAGGCGTCAACGCCGCCGAACCAGCTCTGGGGAGCGGTCCAGGTGGTCATAGCGACCGGGAATGATATGAGCAGGAACACGCGGCCTACGAGAGCCGGGTTGAATACGTTCTGTCCGAGGCCGCCGAAGGTCATCTTGGCGATGCCTATGGCCACTATCGAACCTACTACCGCAATCCACCAGGGAGCTGCGGGCGGAAGGTTGAGAGCCAGCAGCACGCCGGTGACCACGCAGCTGAGGTCCATAACGGTGACAGTGGTCTTGAGCAGGAACTTCTCGATGAACCACTGGCACGCCATACAGGTTGCCACGCAGCAAACCAGCAGCAAAAGGGCGTTCCAGCCGTAGAAATACAGGGAAACAAGCACCGCGGGAGCGAGGGCGATGAGCACGTCACGCATCAGGCGGACTGTGGAGAACTCGCTGTGGATGTGCGGAGCCGGAGAAACTATTGTTTTTGACATATCTCTTGCCTCCTATTTTTTAGCGCGACCGCGGATGATTTTCATAACTTCAGCCTTGTTGACACGGATAACATCCAGCAGAGGGATGTTGGCCGGGCAGGTGTACAGGCAGCAGCCGCACTCGATGCAGTCGAATATCTTGTTTTCTTCCAATTCATCCATCCTGCCGCCGGCACGCGACAACTTGTTGAGCAGCCAGGGCTCCAGGCCCATCGGGCAGGCGTCGGTACACTTGCCGCAGCGGATGCAGTTGCCTTCGCTCTTGCGGCGGGTCTGCTCTTCGGTGAGAAGCAGCAGGCACGAAGAGCCTTTCTGAGTGGTTGCGTCGATATTGGCGATGGCCTTGCCCATCATAGGGCCGCCGCTGATGAACTTGGCGGCACTTTCGGGAGCTCCGCCGGCAGCTTCAAGCACGTATGAAAGCGGAGTGCCGAGCCGCACCATAAAGTTGCGGGGATTGTCAAGGCACTGACCGGTGACAGTCATCGCACGCTCGAAGAGCGGTTTGTTTTTCTGGATGGCCTCATATACAGCGAAAGCAGTGGCGACATTCTGGACCACGCAGCCCGTGTCGATGGGCAGCGCGCCGGAAGGCACCTGACGGCCGGTGACGGCGTCTATCAGCTGTTTCTCGCCGCCCTGCGGATATTTCTTCTTGAGGGTAAGCACCTTGATGTCAGGGAAAGGAGAACAAGCGCCCTGCACGGCCCTGATGGCCTCGGGCTTGTTCTCTTCAATGCAGATGTAGCATTTGCAGCCGCCTAGCACCTTGGCCATAATAGCGGCTCCTACGACTATTCCGTCGGGCTTTTCGCGCATCAGACGGTCGTCGGCAGTGACGTAAGGCTCGCACTCGGCACCGTTGATGATGAGGAACTCAGCCTTCTTGCCCTCGGGAGGGTTAAGCTTGACGTGGGTCGGGAAGGTCGCACCGCCCATTCCGACGATGCCTGCAGCCTTTATTCTGGCGAGGATGTCCTCGCGGCTGGCGGTGATGTCCCGCACTACGGTCTCGCTGCGGTCGATTGCAGGGTCCCACTCGTCACCTTCGACATCGATCACTACGTGGGGGACCATATTGCCTGCGATGTCGGCTCTCGGCTCGACTGCGGCGACAGTTCCGGAAACTGACGAATGTACAAAGCCGGATATGAAACCGGCGGGCTCGCCTATCACCTGGCCGACAAGGACCTTGTCACCCTTGGCCACGACGGGCGTGGCCGGAGCTCCCAGATGCTGGGCCATAGATATGGCGACCTTTGCGGGGGGAGCCAGGGGGTCGATGGCGGCAGTCTTGGCTATCTTGTTGTCGTGGGGATGGACTCCACCTATCTTGAATGTGATCATACTGTTTCCTCCTTAGCTTTAACCTCAGCCTTGACTGCTGCAGGAGCAGCCTTCTCGACGGGAGCTGCAGGTGCAGCTGCCGGAGCGGCGGGCTTCTCAGGGAAGTTGAACTTGTGGATGGCACCCGTAGGGCATTCGGACACGCACTTGGTGCAGAGCTTGCAGACGTTGAAGTCTATGTAAGCGAGGTTGTTTTCGACCTTGATGGCTTCGAACGGGCAGACTTTCTGGCACTTCGCACAGCCGATGCAGGCTGCCTTGCAGGCCTTGCGGGCCACTGCGCCCTTGTCCTTGCTGTTGCAGAGCACAACTACCATACGGTCCTTCGGTCCTGTGGTGCGGAGCTCGATTATACCCCTCGGGCAGGCGGCGGCGCAGGAGCCGCAACCGGTGCACTTGGTGACATCCACCTCGGGCAGCCCCGTTTCGGGGTTCATCCTGATAGCGTCGAACTTGCAGGCTGCGACACAGTCGCCGCATCCCAGGCAGCCGTAGCGGCAGCCGGTGTCTCCGCTGTAGAGAGCGGCCTTCACCTTGCAGGATGCATAGCCGTCGTAATCGTTTGTCTTAGGTCTGTTTTCACACGTGCCGTTGCAACGGACCACGGCGACCATCTTTTTCTGAGCCACTGCTTCGCGGCCGAGGACCTGGGCGACTTTCTGCATTACTTCGTTGCCGCCGACGGGACAGAAGAGAGAGCCGAACTCCGGAGCAGCGACCACCCTTTGCGCGAAATCACGGCAGCCGGCGCTTCCGCAACCGCCGCAGTTCGCTCCGGGAAGGCACGCCTCCACCTTGTCGATCCTCTCGTCCTCCTCTACCTTGAACTTCTGGGCCACAAAATACAAAACAACTGCCACTACGATACCGATGACGGTAAGGATGGCAATTGTCGTCAAGATTGTAGAATCCATTATCTGTTAATTTTCTCTATTGAAAAGGTAAATATCCTTTCTAACCTGTCTCTGAAAAGGAACACGAAAAGATAGTAGACCGCCACACCCGCGAGTGAGAGCAGACCGACCATCAATTCGTTCAGACCGGTATTAGACAAAATTAACAAAAAAATTATAAGAATCACTAATGGAATTGCATAAGAAATGAACACGGCGCTTACTCCGAGCGACTGGCTCATCACCAGATTGACCCGCTCCCCGACCTGATAGTCTTCGGTCAGCGTGCTGATGCTGTAGGGGACGTCGACGAAACGGGTCTCTTCTTCGCCTGCGACGCAGAAGCCCTTGGCGTGGCATTCAGCGCACGCGCTCTTGCTGACGAACTCTACTGTGATGTAGTCCTTGCTTATCTCACGGATGATCCCCTCGTGCTCTATCTTGTCGATTTTTTTCATTTCACCTTGCTTGTGAGGGGATATTTGACATTCTCGATGTTGTTGGCCCTGATTTCCATCTTGCCGACCGAGATAGGCACGGAGATGAACAGCGGAAGACGGTTCTGGTCGTCAGAGAGCCAGATGTAGACCATATTCTTCACATCATCTCCGGTGGGGACAACCACCTTGGACTCTTCTTTTTCGACGTGGCTGACGTTTTTAAGCGTCATTGTGAGGCAGACTGCATTGAATTTGCCAAGAGCGTCCACCTGCTTTACTTCATTGCGGAGGTAACTGATGGTGGCCCTTGTTATGTTGCGGTCCATCGCCACCAGCAGCGTAGCCGGCTTGCCTGCCTTGAGCGAGTTGATGTCCAGGGTCCTTATGGTGTAAATCATATTGATGATGTCGCGGATCGTCTCCTTGCTCGTAAACGAAGTGTCCACGGGGGCCGGCATCGTGTTCTTTTCCACCTTTGCATAAAGGGTCTTCTTGTCGGCGCTCCAGGTATATTCGTTGCGGGCCGCGAAATTGCCTTCGTGCACATCCCGCATCGCATACACAGGGTCCAGGTTGCTGTCGAACTTGGACTCGTAGACATCCCTCACCTTATAAAAGGAATCGAAGAACCTGTTCGTGCGGACGTTCAACAGGATGTGATAGTTCGGAGAACCTGCGTTATTGACCTGCTGAAGGTTGAAGGAAAGGGTGGCGATGTCTGCGCTTATCCCCCATTTGTAGTGGAGTGTGACATCTATCTTTTCACCGGCCTTGAACGGCAGGTTTGATGTCTGGGCAAAAAGAGTAAGGGTAAATATTGCGAATGCTATCGAAAGCAGAATCTTCTTCATGTCGGTTTTTTTAATTGGTCTAATACCCCATATCAAAACCCGTACCGACTTCGTTCATTCTTGATTCATATTCCTGATAATGGACATTTGCATCCTCGAAACGAACCTCTGATGCAACGAAGCGCATCTCCACGTCGCCGGTCTCACCGTTACGGTGCTTGGCGATAATCAGCTGGGTCTGGCCGGGATATGCATCAGCCTCGGCCGTGCCGAAAAATTCCGGACGGTGGATGAACATAACGATGTCGGCATCCTGCTCGATGGCTCCGGATTCACGCAGGTCGCTGAGCTGCGGGCGCTTGTTGCCTCCGCGGGTCTCCACCGAACGGTTCAGCTGCGACAGGGCCAGGATGGGCACGTTAAGGTCCTTGGCGATTGACTTCAGGGCGCGCGAGATGGCCGACACTTCCTGCTCCCTCATTCCGCGCAGTTCCACCGGACCGGTCATAAGCTGCAGGTAGTCGATGATGATCATCTTCACGTTCTGGGTCTGCACAAGGCGGCGGGCCTTCGAACGGAATTCATAAATCGACAGGGACGGGGTGTCGTCGATCCACAGCGGAGCCCGGGACAGTTTGCCGATACGCTCGTTGAGCGTGTCCCAGTCCTGGGGGTCGTTGAATTTCTTGGCGCCCCAGATCTTGTCGGAGGGGATGCCGGTCTCGCTCACGAGGAGTCGCTTCACCAGCTGGGTCTGCGACATCTCAAGCGAGAAGAAAGCCACCGGGACGTTGTAGTCTACAGCCATATTGCGGGCCATCGTAAGCACGAACGCCGTCTTGCCGACAGAGGGCCTGGCTGCAAGGATGATGAGGTCCGAAGGCTGCCAGCCGTAGGTGATCTTGTCGATGTTGGCATAGCCCGAGGGCACGCCGCTCAGACCGTCCTGGCGCTCCTGCCCTTTCTGGATGTCGTCGATGGCCTGGTTGATCACCATCTGGATGGGGCTGGTGTCGCGTTTCATATTGCGCTCGGCCAGCACGAAAACCTCCTGCTGTGCGAACTGCAACAAGTCATCCACAGGCATCGAATCCTCGAACGCCTGCTTCTGGACGCGGTACGATATGGAAATCAGCTCGCGCTGGATGAATTTCTGCAGAAGGATCTTGGTGTGGTAGTCGGTATTGGCGGCGGCTCCTATCTTCATACTCAGCGCACTCAGATAAGACGCACCTCCGACGGCTTCGAGGTCGCCGGTTTTGGTCAGCTCGTCGGCCACGGTGAGGATGTCCACCTTGTCATTGCGGGAAGCGATGGCGGTGATGGCCGAGAAAATCTTTCGGTTGCTTTCGTTGTAGAAGCAGTCGGGTGTCAGAGACTCAAGGACGTCGTTGATGCAGTCCGCATCGAGCATCATAGCGGCAAGGACGGCCTCTTCGATCTCGATCGCCTGAGGGGGTTTCCGTCCCATATCCACCGCCAGCTGCGGCAGATCAACTTTTATTTCCTTCTTTCTGGCAGGCATTACTGCAAGCTATTCCTTGACTTCTTTAGCTGTTTCGTCGAATTCGGGGCTGACCAGGATACGGCCGCAATACTCGCAGATTATGATTTTCTTGTTCTGGGCGATGTCGAGCTGACGCTGGGGCGGGATCTGGTTGAAGCATCCGCCGCAGGCGCCTCTCTTGACGGTGACTACGGCCAGGTGGTTCTTGCAGCTGTTGCGCACGCGGTTGTATGCGACATACATACGCTCGTCGATCTTCTTTGCGAGATCTTCCTTGTGGGCTTCGAGCTGTTCCTCTTCCTTGGCGGTCTCGGTGATGATCTGCTCTAGTTCGGCTTTCTTGTTGCTGAGGTCGATCTCGCGGCCTTCAAGAGCCTTGCGGGTCTCATCGAGAAGAGCTGCCTTCTCTGCAAGAAGAAGGTTGGTCTCGCGGATATGCTTCTCGCTGGCTTCCTGCTCGAGCTGCTGGAATTCGATCTGGCGGGTGATGGACTCGTATTCGCGGTTGTTCATCACTTTCTTGCTCTGTTCCTCATATTTCTCGACGAGGACTTTGCACTCTTCGATCTTTGCCTTCAGGTCGGAAATATACTTCTCAGCATCCTTGATTTCAGCCTGGGTGTTGCTTATCCTTGTATGGAGACCGGCGATGTCGTCTTCCAGGTCCTGGACCTCCAGGGGAAGTTCGCCGCGGAGAAGATGGATCTTGTCTATTGCTGTGTCTGCCTGCTGGATTTTGTAGAGCGTACGGAGCTTTTCTTCCATTGACACACCGTCGGACTCGGTCACGGACTTCACCGCAGATACGAAGGTTTCGCTCTGGTCAATAGGGGTAACGATTGCCTTGTTAGCTTTTTTTGTAGCCATAATCTACTTAATAGTAATATACTGGATTGTTGTTATTCTGAGTTTTGCGGACTGCAAAGGTATGTATTTTTTCGCTAAGCAGTCCAAATAATTTATCGACAATATCTATTTCACTTTCGTAGTGTCCCACATCGAGCAGCATAAAGCCGGGATCGGTAAAAAAGCTGTGGTAACTGAGGTCGCCGCAGAGGTATGCGTCAGCTCCGGCGCAGCGGGCCTCTTCGATCATACTGCCTCCAGACCCTCCGCACATCGCTACGCGCAGCACCGGAGTCGGCAGCGGCTTCGAGCAGCGGACTGCCGGCAGGCCGAAGGTCTTTTTGACCATCTCTATGAAGGCCTTGCTGTCCATTGCCTGCGGCAGGTCGCCGACAGCGCCAAGGCCGTCTTCGCCCAGCGGCGTCGTGCCGGTCAGGCCGAGCTTGTCAGCCATCAGGCGGCTGACCCCGTCCGCTGCCTTGTCGGCATTGGTATGGGCGGCATAGACCACTATGTCATTCTTGATCGCGCTGATTATCGTCGCCCCCAGGAAAGTGTCGGGATTGATTTTCTTCACGCCTTTGAAAATCAGGGGATGGTGGGTCACGACCATATTACAGCCTGCGGCCACAGCCTCCTCGATGAGGGCGGGGGTGCAGTCGAAGCCGACCATTATGCCCTTGACCTCGGCTTCAGGGCTGCCGATGCACAGTCCGGCATTGTCCCAACTCTCCTGAGTGTCGAGCGGAGCGAAACTCTCGATTATGTCAGCGACTTGACGGGCCTTCATCCTAGATCTCGTTCTTTACGGTTTCAAGCAGGGAGCGGATCTCTTTCAGCTTGTCGATCACTTCGAAGCGCTGGTCGGCTCCTTCGGCATTGCTTCCGAGAAGCTTGCGGGCTCCTTCAAGGGTAAGGTTGCGCTCCTTCACCAGGAAGTGGATCTTCTTGAACATCTCCACATCCTCGGGGCTGAAAAGGCGGTTGCCCTTGTTGTTGCGGCGCGGATGTATGAAATCCGTGAAATTGTCTGACCAGAAACGGACCAGGGAAGTGCTCTCCCCCAGCAGTCCGGCCACCTCGCCTATCGTGTAACAAATCTTGCTCATAGCTTGACTTTATGTTTTTAATCTATTGACTGTCCGGTATAAGATGATATGACCACCATATCGCGGTAGACGGCAGGGCTCAGGTCGGCGAAGAAATAATTCACCGGCTCGACGCTGCGTCCCTGGCGGATGACTTCGTAATGCAGTCCGCCCGAGAAAGTCGTTCCGCTCATTCCGACCCTGGCTATCACCTCCCCCTGCCTGAGGTTCTGTCCCTGATGGACATATATCTCGCTCAGATGACCGTACACGGTCTGGATGCCGTTGCCGTGGTCTATCGTCACGCTGTTACCCATTCCTTTGGAAGATTTGTCGACCTTTTTCACCACCCCGTCGGCAGTGCTGAGCACCTGTGTCCCGACAGCTGCGATGATGTCAAATCCGCCGTGGCGGCGGAGAGTCTTGTAGAACGGGTTGATCTTCATACCCAGCGAAGCCCCGGTCTGAGCCAGCTTGAAATTCTCCACGGGCAGGATGGAAGGCAGGTTGGCAGGCTTGAATTCCTCGTCGCCCAGAGCCTGGAATATGGCCCTCAGCTGACGGTTGACGTTCGATATCCTTTCGTCGATGCGGTCGACCTCATCCTTCGAGTAGGCGGCAAGCTCTTCGTCGGAGAGGGAAGCCAGGAATGCGTCGCTTGCGATGCTGTCGGTCTCTATGAAGGTTTCCGTCGAGGGCGGATCTATGCCGAATATGTCGTTGTATATGCTCTTGTCGCGCAACTGCAGGTTCTTTATGACGTCGTCGAGAAGGTCCGCCTGATCACTCATCCTGTCGTATTCCTGCTCCAGATAGTCATTTTCGAGCGAAAGCTTCTTCTCACGGTCGGTGCTGAAGACGAGCGCGAACAGCAGATACATCACTGCCGCAGCCAGGATGCCGTACAGGCAGAATTTGAGGACGGTCAGGATTATCCTGCCGGCGGTCAGTGTCTCTTCTTCGAAAGACTTGCTTTCCCTGTTGAAGCGATATTTCTTCATTACGCCTACCCCCTGCTTCTGGACTTAGAAATCATGTCCTGATACTCTTCGGGAGTAATGTCGTTCGAGAAAAAGTTCCAGGGATTGACGGCCGTGCCCTTGTAGAGCACCTCATAGTGGAGATGGGGGCCGGTAGCACGTCCCGAGCTGCCCAGCTCTCCGACTTTGTCGCCCCTGCTGACCCTCTGGCCCTCGATGACGCTCGCGCCGAGGAGGTGGCCGTAGCGGGTGGTGTAGCCGAAGCCGTGGTCTATATCCACGACGACGCCGTAGCCGTAGTAGTTGTAGTCGACGCGGACCACGACTCCGTCGCCGGTAGCGTAGATGTCAGTGCCCTTGGGGCCGCCGATGTCGATGCCGCTGTGGAACTTGGCGCCGCCGTTGATAGGGTCCGAACGGTATCCGAAAGGCGAAGTCTGCTGCATACTCTTGGTGGGGACCACGGGATAGATGCTCGGAACGCAGTTGGCCATATCGCCCGCCCTTGCGGACAGGGCCTGGATGTCGTCGAACGAGAGCGACTGCACATAGGCTTTCTTCGTCAGCACGTCGAGCCTGTTGCGGCTGGCGATGAGGTAGTCGGCATCCATAAAAACTCTCAGGTCAGCATAGCGGTCCACACCTCCGAAGCCGGCGTTGCGCACCGATTTGGGCACTTCGTCCATACCGAAAACAGAGCGGTAGACGACATTGTCCCTTTCCTGCAGTTCGCTCAGGGCAGCGCTCTGGCCGTCCATCCTCTCATTGATGTCGGCGATGGAGGCCAGCAGGACTTTGTTCTTGCGCTCGAGTATCGCGGTCTTGGGCGTGCTTTTCTTCATAACTCCGTTCCATATCCAGAAATAAGAGAAGAAGAAAGCGATGCCGATGAGCAATACCACGCCGAAACGCGTCCATTTCGTCAGTTTCGAAGGGACGTAGAGGTCGTATGAAGACGTCTTGGAGTTGTATATGTATCGGCTTTCCTTGCTCATCAGAAAAGGGGAAAAATGCTGATTGTAATCTGCAAAGTTATAATAATCTGATAAAAATGCTATTTTTGCGCCAAATATATAGATATAAGTATTTCTCAAATATGACTTCAAACGAAATTAGACAGACCTTTCTGGACTTCTTCGCTTCGAAAGGCCACACGATAGTTCCGTCAGCCCCTATGGTTGTCAAGAACGACCCCACTCTTATGTTCACCAACGCCGGAATGAACCAGTTCAAGGACTGGTTCCTCGGCAACGAGCCTGCCAAATACAACCGCGTGGCGGACTCGCAGAAATGCCTCCGCGTGAGCGGCAAGCACAACGACCTGGAGGAAGTAGGCCACGACACCTACCACCACACTATGTTCGAGATGCTCGGCAACTGGAGTTTCGGCGACTACTTCAAGAAAGAAGCCATCCAGTGGGGATGGGAACTTCTCACCGAAGTCTTCAAGCTCGACAAGAACCGCCTCTACGCCACTGTCTTCGAAGGCAGCGAGTCTGACGGCGTGCCGATGGACGAAGAGGCAAGACAGGAGTGGATGAAATACCTGCCCGAGAGCCACATCATCCTCGGCAACCAGCACGACAACTTCTGGGAGATGGGCGACACCGGCCCCTGCGGTCCCTGCAGCGAGATCCACATCGACCTGCGCAGCGACGAGGAGAGAGCCAAAGTCGACGGCGTCACCCTCGTCAACAAGGGCCACCACCTCGTAATCGAGATTTGGAACCTGGTGTTTATGCAGTTCAACCGCAAGGCCAACGGCTCGCTGGAGCCGCTGCCCGCCAAACACGTCGACACGGGAATGGGTTTCGAACGCCTCTGTATGGCATTGCAGGGCAAGCAGAGCAACTACGACACTGATGTGTTCACCGGAATGATCGACGCCATCGCCGCCCTCAGCGGCAAGAAATACGAGCCTGACAATGAGATCGGCGTAGCTATGAGGGTCATCGCAGACCACATCCGCGCCATCAGCTTCTCGATTGCCGACGGCCAGCTGCCTTCGAACGTCAAGGCCGGCTATGTGATCCGCCGCATCCTGCGAAGGGCCGTGCGCTACGGCTACACCTTCCTGGACTTCAAGGAGCCGTTCCTGTGCCGCCTCGTCCCGAACCTCGTAGCCCAGATGGGAGACGCCTTCCCCGAACTGCGCAAGCAGAACGAGCTCATCGTGCGCGTCATCAAGGAGGAAGAAGAAGCCTTCCTGCGCACCCTCGACAAGGGCATCAAACTGATGGACAACATTATGGCCAAGGCTGCCGGCACCAAGAAGATCAGCGGTGTGGACGCCTTCACCCTCTACGACACCTACGGCTTCCCCATCGACCTGAGCGAACTGATCGCCCGCGAAAACGGCTACACCATCGACCTGGACGCTTTCAACGTAGAGCTTGAGAAGCAGAAACA
>JAFXPV010000110.1 GCA_017527625.1 Bacteroidales bacterium
CCTCAAGGCTTACGAAGAGGAAGAGAAAGACGAGTAGCAGTGCGCTTCAAGCAGTTCTCGGTGGACGACGGCAGGTGCGCGATGAAAGTCGGCACCGACGGAATCCTTCTGGGAGCGTGGGTTTCCTGCGAAGGGGCCCGCAAGTTGCTTGACATAGGTACAGGATCGGGACTGATCGCCCTTATGGTGGCACAGAGATGTGCAGCCGGGGGCGATCGCCGTTTTAATATAACAGCCATCGACATCGATGCCGCTGCGGCCGGCCAGGCTGCGGAGAATTTCGCGGCGTCGCCCTGGGCCGGGCAGCTGACGGCGCTTCCGCTGAGTCTTGACGCTTTCCTGGCAGAAGGGCACGACGGTGAGTTTGATGTCATCGTGTCGAATCCACCTTATTATATCACTGGCAAGAGCATCATCCCTGCTGGCGAGGCGCGTTCTGCGGCCCGCAGGGATGCGGACCTTACACTTGACGACATCGTGAGGGCTGCTGCGGCTCTGCTGGCTCCGCAGGGAAGGCTGGCGCTCATCCTTCCGACGGCCCGTGAGGCGGACCTGCTGGCTGCCTGTGCCGCAGTAGGGATGGAGCCCCTGCGCCGCTGCCTTGTGCGCACCACTCCCCGCAAGGCGCCTTCCCGCCTGCTAGTGGAGATAGGACGTATTCAGGGCGATCCTTCTGAGTCCGTTTCTTGGGGTAGGTCCGATGAAACCGTGGGGACCTACCCCAAAGTAGGCCGGGACCTACCCCATCAGGAGGAGGCCTGTCTTACGATAGGCAGTCCGGAATTCAGGATTCTGACAGGGGATTTTTACCTCTAGCGATCAGCTCGTAATCGGCGATGATCTCGCGTACGCGGTCGGTCTCGGAGCCTCCGATGGCCTTCAGGCGGTTGAAAGCGTTCTGGGCGATGCGCTGCCGCAGCTCTTCGTGGTCCAGCAGCTTGCAGGCCTTGTGCACCAGCTCCTCCTTGCTGCGGAAATACACGCAGCACTCATTTGCCGGCCACAGCTTGTCCATATCCTCGGTATATTCGCTCAGCATCACCGTCTTGGTCGCCGGCAGCTCGAAGCAGCGGCGGGTGTAGGTGTCGTTGTTGACCTTCGAGAAGAACACCAGGGCCACCTGGGTGCGGTTCAGCACCTTATTATAATCCTCTCCCACAGCAGGGCCGTAGTACACGTTCTCCAGCTGCGGCCACAGCGGCGAATTGCTCCAGTTGTCGGCATCTCCGTAGAGTTCGAAGGGCAGCCCGGCGTCCAGCAGTGCCTTGATCATACGGTCGCGGCCGTCATCCTCCCAGTGCCCGACGAAGGCCAGCGGGGTGTCCTTCTCGCAGGGGATGGGGAAGTTGCGGGTCTCGATGTAGTACGGCAGCAGCACCTTGGCGTTCTTCACTCCTATGCGGGCGAAGTCCTCGACGTTCTTGCGGCGGTAGACGTAGTTCAGGTGGCAGTAGCGCGCGGCCTCGAGGTAGAACGACGAATTGTGCTTGTCCTTGCGCCTCTCGAAGGGGTCGTCGTTGTCGTATGAGAAGACTGTCGCCATCTTGCTGATGTCCCGGATGGCGGAGGGGTGGAAGAAGTAGCAGTGGTAGAGGAATACCAGGTCGGGCCTGAAATCGGACACCCTCCTGCGAAGGACACCGTCGGCGAAATTGATGGACGAGCCCACAAGCCACTGGTGCTTCATTTTCTCGGCGACGCTGCCGAAGGGGCCTTTGGCCACGAATTCTTCGGTGTCGAGCTTGAGCACGTCGTGGCCAAGCCTGCGGAAGGCGTCGTAGAAGGCCTTCGCATAGATCTCGAATCTGAAACTGCCGACGACGAGTACTCTCATTTCTTCACATTTTCAAGGTTTATCCAGTCGCCGAAGGTGTATTCCCATTTCTCGGGGTAGAAGTGGTCGAAGCCGCTCCAGTGGTAGAAAGTGTATTCGCCGAAATATATCTTGCCGTCGATGTTGTAGAAGTCCATCCGCACGTGGGGGAATCCCTGCGCCAGGGTCTCGGCCAGAGCCACCATTTTCTCGTAGTTCTTCGGTTTGGCCGGAGGCACGGCTGCATTGTCGTGGTTGTCGTGCATATCCAGGTGGTTGAAGTCGCGGTCGTAGAAGTCGAACTTCGTGTGGCCGCTCTGGCGGTCGGTGGCCACGAACATCGCCTTGCACACGCCGTCGAAGCAGAAGAACTTGTAGTCCGTGAGCTCGCCGGTGGCTTCGTCCACGAGGTAGGGCTCCGCGATGATGCGGTGCTTCAGGCTGCGGTAGGGCCATTCTCGGGATTCCCAGAAGAAGTTGCGCTTCATCGAGCGGGCCAGCACTTCGGGGCATCTGCTCAGATCCACTGCGCTGCGGTCGGTGACGATGAAGGTGCCGCCGCTGTCGTGGGTGCATTTGAGCACGAACTTCTCGGGCAGGCGGCTGAAGTCGATGTCTTCCCAGCGCTCCCACACTCCGAGGGTAGGGATGAGGTATTCCTCTCCGATGATGCTCTCCACGTGGGCCTTTACCTCGGCTTTGTCCACCAGTGTGCAGTAGATTGGCTGGCGGTCGTGCAGCTTGAGCCAGTGGAGCTTCTCGTTGTATGTGCGCGGATTGTCCCAGTTCAGCCTGCGGTCGAACTTCCAGCGGTAGTACAGGCTGTTGAAGGCCTTGTCGGACAGCAGATGGTCCGCGTGCAGCCTCCAGCCCGCCACTATTATGTATTTACTGAGTCTCGAAAGTATGCTCATAATGTGCTGATTCTATGTTTATAACAGAGCCATATATGGTTTATGACACAGAAGCAATACTGCATCTGCGAGAACATCTCCACCCCCGGAGAGGGCAGGGGGAGGGGCCCGTTGGATGCGAGTTATCGCGCAGCGATGGCGAAGCAGACAATGGGAGGGGACGGAGCGAACGCAGTGAGCGGAGCTTCTCGCAGATACAGTATTTCTTCTGTGTCATCTTCTGTGTCATCTCCTGTGTCATCTGCTGCGACCCTCCTTCCATCGTTTTACGGGCAGGTACAGCGTATGCACGATCTTCCCTATGAAATTGTATTTGAAGCCCCAGTCCTTCATCGCCTCCGGATAGAACTTGTTCTCGATCTCGTCGTCGGCAGCAATCGGGCGGCGATGCACGTCCGGCAGGCGGTCGGCGAAAGGATATTCTATATAGTGTCCGAACCACTTCATCCACTTGTTGTAGTTCGTGCCGCCTCCCACACCCGCATTGTGCACCAGCGTCCGGGTCGGCGTGAGGCAGAAGCCGTGACGCTTGTGGACCTCCACGTTCCAGCAGATGTCCCACATATGCGAAGGCTTGTCCAGCCCCTGCAGGATGGGGAAAGTGCCGTGGTACTCCAGCGCATCGATCTCGGCCTCCGTCATACCCTCCAGCGCCTCCGCCCGGCTCTGGTAGTGGCGGAAGAACTGCCAGCGGTCAGCCCACGTCGCCCAGCCCCATATCTGCGCGTGAGGGCTGAAATAGACGTCGCCCTTTTGCGGGATGTTCAGCTGCGTGTGCCCTCCCACCATCATAACCTCCTTGTGGCCTTCATACTCCTCCAGGGCATTGTTCATATACTGCAGGAAGAAAGGCGCAGTGACAATGTCATCCTCCACCACGATCACGCGGCCTGCCGCCTCGACAACCTCCGTGATGCCCGAGATGATGTTCCTGTTGAGCCCGAAATTGACCGGCCGCTCCACGATGTGGACAGCCTTGAACGCCCCGGAGGGCAGACTGCGCAGCCACGTCCTCACCGCCAGTACTTTCTCCACATCCTGCGGGCTGCGGGCGGCATCGCAGAAAGCAAAGACTTCCGTCTGCGCGGCACCATCATTGCACATAAGCGCCTCGATGGTCTGGCGGGCCGTGTCCAGCCTGTCATAGCAGAAAAAAGCGACTGGTGCGTAATTCATAGCAGGGGTCATTGCAATAACGTAAAGATACATATTTTCGACAAAAATTCTTAACTTCGGGATTCGCATGACAGACGACAGCAGGATATTGGAGCTATACCGCAGCGGAGAACGCAACCAGGCATTCAACCTGATCGTGCGGGAGTATGGTGAGCAGCTGTACTGGCACATCCGCAAGCTCGTGGCCAGCCACGAAGACGCGAACGACCTGCTTCAGAACACATACGTCAAGGCCTGGAATGCGATGGACACCTTCCGGGAAGACTCCAAGCTCTACACCTGGCTCTATCGCATCGCCACCAACGAAGTGCTGACCTTCCTCAACCGCAAGAAGATCATCGGCTTTTTGTCCATCAACAGCAACGAAGCCGCCTTCGAACGCAAGCTGGCCGCCGACGAGAACTTCAACGGCACCAAAGTGCAGCTGTCGCTCCAGAAAGCCGTGAACAAGCTGCCCCCGAAACAGAAGGTGGTTTTCTCGCTGCGCTACTGGGAAGAGATGAAATACGAGGATATGGCAGAAGTGCTCGACACCTCCCCCGGAGCGCTCAAAGCCTCATATCACCACGCCTATCAGAAAGTGGTCGATTACCTTAAAAAAGATTTGGACATAGAAAATTAAACCTTTGATAAAACAGTTAGTCTAAGAAACCGAGCAATGAAAAACAACAACGACATATTACAGAGAGAAGAGTTCCGCCAGAACCCCTTCACGGTGCCCGAGGGATACTTCGCATCGCTTGAGGATACGCTGCGCGACAAGGTCTTCGCCACTGAGAAAAAGCCGGCCGCTTTCATAGGGGTGCTCAAGCCCGCGCTTATGATGGCCTGCTCGTTCGCAGTGATTTTCGGCCTCGGTTACGGCATCCTCTCGATGACAGGTAGCTTCTCCGGCAAGACACAGATGACTGCCTACGACGAAATCGCCGCCGCTGTCGAGAATTTCGACCCTGCGATGTTCGAGTACCTTGACGAGCTGGACTTCGAAGGATATCAGGCTCAATACACCCCGTCCGAAGAAGAAATAATGCAGTATTTCTCCACTCCTTCGACTGATGCAGCCCTCTACCACTACCTTGCTTCTATCCAATAAGATATATCAAGACTGAAATGAAAAGGATTTTAGCTATATCATTTGCATTGTGCGTGTTGTCTGCTGTCGCCTACGCCCAGTGGATGCCCCAGGGAGGTTCCGATCAGGGCCGCAAGCAGGGCGCAGACCGCATCAATGCCGCCAAAGTGGCCTTCTTCACCCAGCAGCTGGACCTGTCAGTGGCCGAAGCTGAGAAATTCTGGCCCATCTACAACGAATACAACAAAGAAGTCGAGCAGGCAAGGGCCGGCATCCGCGGCGCGATGATGAAGATGAACGACCCCAACAAGAAAGCCGACGAACTCAAAGCTGCCCTCAAGGAATACACCGACTCGCAGAAGAAAGAGGCCCAGCTGACCGAGAACTACATCAACAAGCTGCTGCGCGTAATGCCCGTCGAGAAAGTAGCCAAAGTCTTCACCACCGAAGATATGTTCCGTATGCAGCTCCTCTACCAGTTCCGTCAAGGCGGTCCCAGCGGAGCAGGTGCTCCCGGCGCACCCGGACAAAGCGGCAACGCCCCAGGCTCCAACAACGGCAACCGCAACCCCTGGCAGCGAGGCGGCAACAACACCAAGCAGCAATAATGATTAAGTGTTTTCCATAAACAAAAAACCACCGGTTCTCAACGAGCCGGTGGTTTTTTGTCACCCATCCCGCCGCCCGTCTCTACAAAAACGAAAAACCGGCCTTGTCTTTTTTCCAAATCTGTCTTTGTTGTCTCAGAATGTACAAAGTGGCTGGTTTTTCCATTTTGAGACAGGTTTTTCCGTGAAATTGTGGATTTCCCTGCCTCAGGATGAAAGAATGGGCAGGATATTTCATTCTACGGCAGGGAAGACGTAGTTTTCTCCCGACTAGACGATGAAAACACCTGCTCGCTCATTTTCCCTGCATAAAATGAAAAAATGCGGGTGAATCCTCATTATATGCGGCTATTTCTTTGAAAATCAGCAATTTTGGCCGCATGGTATGAAAAAATGCGCAGGAGGTTCATTTTATGCGCTTGCGCATTTTTCTCTGCTGGGGATAGGTGCTGAGCATTGGGCCGGGATGGCGGAAAAAGGATGGCGGAAAAAGGATGGCGGAAAAAGGATGGCGGAAAAAGGACGGCGGAAAAGTACGGAGGAAAGGAACGGCGGAAAAGGAGCGATGCGGCCGGGCAAAAAGCGCCGCCCGTCCAGCGGAGCTTCTTCTTCCGTGGACGGGGCGTGCGTAGCTAGCCGGAGCGCGGCGGGGACTAGCCGATGACCCACTTGCTGCCGGGAATCAAGGAGATAAGTTTGGCGGTAATGGCGCAGCAGAGGTAGGTCAGGATGGCGATGATCGGGATGGCGGCCCAGATGGGAACGGCCGGGTTGGCTGTGTCGCTGCCGATGACCAGCATAGAGATCGGGATGAGGTAGAGCATATGCATCAGGTACATACCGTAAGAGCGCTTGGCGACGCCGGTGACTAGGGCAGGAGCCTTCTGCTGGCGGATGCACGAGAACACGAGGAACAGTCCGAAGGTCGAGAGGACCAGGTTCGGCATACAGAATTCCCAGGCCCATTCAACGTCGGGGGTCGGCATCGGCACGCCCGGGACACCCTTCATCCAGAAGGACCAGAAGGTGAATGCGGAGCCAACCAGGAAGCAGGTCCAGCCGACTCGGAGTTTGCGGGAGCGGCTCCAGTCGAGGTGGACACGGATATAATGCGCCATCACCAGATAGCCCAGATAGCCGGAAACGTACCACAGGGCGGTGAAGCCGTTCCAGAAGCATTCGCCCCAGAGCTCTTTGGTGATGAAGCGGTGGATCCAGGGAATGAAAGTGGACAGCACGAACAGCGCAAGGAAGACTCTCTCCTCTTTGGCGCTGGCTTTCTCCAGCCACGGTGACACCACGGGGATGATGAGGTACAGGCCGATGAGGGGATACATAAACCAGAGGTGCCCGCCGGTGGACGGGAAATTGAAGGGGATCATCTTCAGCTCTTGCAGACCCTGGTCCCAGCCCATCCAGCCGAAAAGCGGCGGCAGGATGCAGTAGAGTACCATAAAAAACAGCATCGGCGGCAGGATGCGGGTGAAGCGGCGCTTGTAGAAGCCGGTCATTGTCTGGCCGCTCTTCATCGGGACGAGCAGGAAGGCCGAGACGATCATAAAGAGCGGCACGCAGGTACGGGCCACGAAGCCGTCATAGAACGCCACCCAGAAGCGGGCAGCCTCATTGGGAACGAGCGACATATCGGTGGCCAGCCCGAAGCCGCCTCCGCCGTAGAAGCATTCGCTGGAATGCACCAGCATCACAAGGAAACAGGAAATCACGCGGATGTAATCGAGAAAGACGATGCGGTTAGAGTCTTGCATAGCATTGGATTAATTATCGCTAAGTTACAAAATCCCGCGACAATCCCCAGCCTACCGCCCGGCCTTACCCGAGCAGTCCGGCGACGAGGATGCCGATGATGACGACGGGAGCGGCCCAGCGGATAATGAAGTAGAAGGTCTTGAAGAGGCCCGCCGGGATAGGATGGAGGCCGCCGCTGCTGACCTCGTCCAGAATGTCGGCGCGGCTGAGCTTATGACCGACGAAGAGCACTGCCAGCAGCGCGCCGAAGGTCATCAGCACATTCGACGACACGTAATCGAAGAGATCGAAGACGTTCAGTGTGAACAGCTTGACGTGGCTGAGCGGGCCTTGCGACAGGGAGCAGAGCACTGCGAGCACCACGAAGACAGACATCGAAACCGCGACTGCAGCCGCCCTGCGCATCTTGCACTCCTCGATGAGGAAGGCGATGACGACTTCCAGCAGGGAAATCGCGGAAGTCAGCGCCGCCAGGAAGAGCGACACGAAGAACAGGATCGCAGCGATGCCGCCGGCGGGCAGCTCAGCGAAGATGGCCGGCAGGGTGATGAAGACCAGGCCGGGACCCTGCCCGGGACTGATGCCGTAGGCGAATACGGCCGGCATTATGGCGCAGCCCGCAATCAGGGCGAAAAGCGTGTCGAGAAATGTGGTCTTGGCGCCGCACGAAAAGATGTTCTCGCTGCGGGGCACGTACGAAGCATAGGTAAGGATGGTGCCGCATCCCAGCGACAGCGAGAAGAACGCCTGTCCGAGCGCAGCAATGGCCGATGAAGCCGTGAACTTCGAAAAGTCGGGTTTGAAGAGGTATCTGACGCCTTCCCCGGCCCCGGGCAGGGTCATAGAGCGCACCGCGAGGATCACCATCAGCACGAAGAGCACCGGCATAAGCGTCTTGGTGAATTTCTCGATGCCGTTCTTGACGCCCGCGACGATTATCACACCGGTGCACAGCAGGAACGCGAGGGTGTACAGGATCGGCGGCCAGGTGCCGGTGACGAACGTATTGAAGGTGCTTTCCGGCTGGATGCCGCCCCCTGAGGTGAAGCGCAGGCCGAAGGACATCAGCATATAGCGGATGCTCCAGCCGCCGACCACGCTGTAGAACGACAGGATGAAGGCTGCCGCAAGCACGCTGAGCAGGCCTGCCACCTTCCAGCCATTGTTTCCTCCCAGCTTCTTGTAGGCTCCGAAAGCATTGGCCTGGCTGCGGCGGCCGATGATGAATTCGCACGCCATAATGGGCATACAGATGAACACCACGCAGACCAGATAGACGATGATGAAGGCCGCGCCGCCGTTCTCTCCCACGAGGTAGGGAAAGCGCCAGAGATTGCCGAGGCCCACTGCTGAGCCTGTCATAGCCAGGAGGATACCGAGGCTGCTGGCGAACGAATCGCGATTTGCGGAACTCTTGGACTGCTGGCTACTCATCGTTGCTTCTTCTGACGTAGGTGCGGAACTCATACTTCAAGCCGCTGCGAGGGTCCTCGGTGGTGTTCGACCGCTCGGCGAGCTCCCATACTTCGGGATCGATGGCCGGGAAGAAAGTGTCGGCGTCGGGGACCACAGTGTGGACGTGCGTCACATAGAGCCGGTCCGCCACATCGATCGCCTGCCGGTAGATCATTCCCCCTCCCATAACGAAAATCTCGGAATCCTCAGCGACCTCGAACGCCCTCTCCAGTGAATCCACTGCGACGGCCTGAGAATCCCCGGCACTCTCCCATTCCGCAACCAGCCGTGCGCTGACCACTATGTTCTGGCGGCCCGGGAGGGGCTTGCTGCCGATGGACTCCCAAGTGCGGCGGCCCATAACCAGGCTGTGCCCCATCGTCGTAGCCTTGAAAAACTTCATATCGGCAGAGATGTGCCAGGGCATATCGCCGTCGCGGCCGATAGCCCAGTCGTCAGCGACTGCCACAATTATATTGATGGTGGGTTCTGAAGTCTTCATCCCTGAAATCTTCTTGATATACTACACAGCCACCGGCGCCTTGATGGCCGGCCAGGGATCATAGCCCTCCAGCTGGAAGTCTTCGTAGCGGAAACTGAATATGTCTTTGACGTCCGGATTGATCTTCATCACCGGCAGCGGCCTCGGAGTGCGGCTCAGCTGCAGGTCCACTTACTCGAAATGGTTGCGGTAGATATGCACGTCGCCGAAACTGTGCACGAAATCGCCGGGCTCATAACCGCAGCACTGAGCGACCATCTGTGTCAGCAGGGCGTACGAAGCGATGTTGAACGGCACGCCGAGGAAGACGTCGGCACTGCGCTGGTATAGCTGGCAGCTGAGACGGCCTTCGGCTACATAGAACTGGAAGAGCGTGTGGCAGGGCGGCAGGGCCATCTTGTCCACCTCAGCCACATTCCACGCCGAGATGATGTGCCTGCGCGAATCCGGATTTTTCTTGAGCTGCTCCATCAGGTTCGCCAGCTGGTCGATATGCCCTCCGTCGGGGGTGGGCCAGCTGCGCCACTGGTGGCCGTAGACAGGCCCCAGCTCGCCGTTCTCATCGGCCCATTCGTCCCATATCGTGACTTTGTTGTCGTTGAGGTACTTGATGTTGGTGCTGCCGCTGATGAACCACAGCAGTTCGTAGATGATGGAGCGCAGATGCACCTTCTTGGTGGTCAGCAGCGGGAATCCGTCCTGCAGGTGGAAGCGCATCTGGTAGCCGAACACGCTTTTGGTGCCGGTGCCGGTGCGGTCGTCCTTCATCACGCCGTTGTCCTTTATGTGCTGCAACAGATCCAGATATTGCTTCATCGTGAATACTTATCCGTTTATAATTGATTACAAATGTTTCTAAGCGCTTGACCTTACAGTTTCAGCACGGCCATAAATGCGCTCTGGGGCACCTGCACATTGCCGATCTGGCGCATACGCTTCTTGCCCTTCTTCTGCTTCTCGAGCAGCTTGCGCTTGCGGGTGATGTCGCCGCCGTAGCACTTGGCCGTCACGTCCTTGCGCACCGCCTTGACCGTCTCGCGGGCGATGATCTTGGCGCCGATGGCTGCCTGTATGGCGATTTCGAACTGCTGGCGCGGGATGAGCTCCTTGAGCTTCTCGCACATCCGGCGGCCGAAGTCGTAGGCGTGGTCGCGGTGGATGAGCGACGACAGGGCGTCGACCGGCTCTCCGTTGAGCAGGATGTCGAGCTTCACCAGGTCGGCGTTCTTGTAGCCAGTGACGTGGTAGTCGAACGAAGCGTAGCCCTTGGATATGGATTTGAGGCGGTCGTAGAAGTCGAAGACTATCTCCGCCAGCGGGATGTCGTAGTTGAGCTCCACGCGGTCCGAGGTGAGGTAGTGCTGGCCGGCCAGCGTGCCGCGCTTGTCGAGGCACAGCTTCATTATCGGCCCGAAGAACTCGCTCTTGGAGATGACCTGGGCGCGGATGTACGGCTCCTCGATGTGGTCGATGAGCGTCGGGGCCGGCAGGCCGGAAGGGTTGTGCACGTCGACAACTTCGCCCTGGGTGGTATAGACTTTATACGACACGTTCGGCACGGTGGTGATGACGTCCATATCGAACTCGCGGTAGAGCCTTTCCTGGACGATTTCGAGGTGGAGCAGGCCGAGGAAGCCGCAGCGGAAGCCGAAGCCGAGGGCCAGCGAGCTCTCGGGTTCGAACACCAGCGAGGCGTCGTTGAGCTGCAGCTTCTCCAGTGAGGAGCGCAGGTCTTCGTATTCATCGGCCTCGACGGGATAGACGCCGGCAAAGAGCATCGGCTTGACCTCTTCGAAGCCGGCGATGTGGCTGCTGCAGGGGTTCTCGACGTGGGTGATCGTGTCGCCCACTTTCACCTCGACGGCTGTCTTGATGCCGGAGATGATGTAGCCCACGCTGCCGCAGGGTATCTCGTCGCGGGGGCAGAGCTTCATCTTGAGCACGCCCACCTCGTCGGCGTCATACTCGCGGCCGGTGTGCACGAACTTGACTTTGTCGCCGCTGCGCACGCTGCCGTTGACTACTTTGAAATATGCTATGATGCCCCTGAAGGGATTGAAGACGGAGTCGAAGATGAGGGCCTGGAGCGGAGCGTCGGGGTCGCCGCTGGGGGCGGGCACGCGGTCCACTATCGCATCGAGGATGGCCGGAACTCCCTCGCCGGTGCGGGCGCTGGCCAGCAGCACGTCGTCGGGATCGCAGCCGATGAGGTCCACGACCTGGTCACGCACGACATCGACCATCGCTGCGTCCATATCGATCTTGTTGAGGACGGGGATGATGGCAAGGTCGTGCTCGATGGCGAGATAGAGGTTGGAGATGGTCTGGGCCTGGATGCCCTGGGTGGCGTCGACCACCAGCAGTGCGCCCTCGCAGGAGGCTATGGCGCGGGACACTTCGTAGGAGAAATCCACGTGGCCCGGGGTGTCGATGAGGTTTAGGACGTAGTCCTGGTCGCCCCTGCGGTAGTTCATCTGGATGGCGTGGCTCTTGATGGTGATGCCTTTCTCCTTCTCGAGATCCATACTGTCAAGCACCTGGTCTTCCATCTCGCGCTCGTCCAAAGTCTTGGTACATTCGAGCATACGGTCGGCAAGAGTGCTCTTCCCGTGGTCGATGTGGGCTATAATGCAAAAATTTCTGATGTTCCTCATACTGTGTGCAAAGATAATTAATCAAAAAGAGTTATTTTTGTAGATACGCTAAAATCATTTGCAATTTTCAAAACATCAACTGAATATGAACGACATCAAGATTATGAACAGAGCTGCCGACAATATCCGTATTCTGGCGGCTTCTATGGTTGAAAAGGCCAAATCGGGACACCCCGGCGGAGCTATGGGCGGCGCTGATTTCATCAACGTGCTCTTCAGCGAGTTCCTGGAGTATGACCCCCGCAATATGAAATTTGAGGGACGCGACCGTTTCTTCCTCGATCCGGGCCATATGGCTCCGATGCTTTATTCACAGCTCGCCCTCACCGGCAAGTTCAGTATGGAAGAGCTGGCGACCCTGCGTCAGTGGGGCTCACCGGTCACCGGCCACCCCGAACTTGATGTAGTTCGCGGCATTGAGAACACTTCCGGCCCGCTCGGCCAGGGACACGTTTTCGCTGTCGGCGCAGCCATCGCAGAGAAACACCTCGCTGCCGTCCTCGGCGAAGTGGTTATGAACCACAAGATCTACGCTTACATCTCTGACGGCGGCATCCAGGAGGAGATCAGCCAGGGCGCAGGCCGCATCGCCGGCACGCTGGGCCTTGACAACCTCATTATGTTCTACGACTCCAACGACATCCAGCTTTCTACCGAGACCAAGGTGGTTACGACTGAGGACACTGCAGCCAAATACCGCGCCTGGGGCTGGAACGTATATGAAATCAACGGCAACTGCGTGGACCAGATCCGCGGCGCGCTGACTATGGCTCAGAACCCGAACGGCAAGCCGACCCTCATCATCGGCAAGTGCATTATGGGCAAGGGTGCCCTGAAGGCCGACGGCAGCAGCTACGAGCGCAACTGCAAGACCCACGGTGCTCCTCTGGGCGGCGACGCTTATGTCAACACCATCAAGGCTCTGGGCGGAGACCCCGAGAATCCTTTCCAGATCTTCCCCGAGGTCAAGAAGCTCTATGCCGACCGTGCAAAACAGCTCCGCAAGATTATGGACGCCAAATATGCCCGCAAGGCAGAATGGGCGAAGGCCAATCCCGAGAAGGCCGCCCTGCTCAAAGAGTGGTTCAGCGGCAAGGCCCCTGTCATCGACTGGAGCAAGGTTGCCCAGAAACCCGACGACGCTACCCGCAACGCTTCTGCAGCAGTTCTCAGCCAGCTGGCACAGCAGGTTCCCAATATGATCTGCGCAAGCGCCGACCTGAGCAACTCCGACAAGACCGACGGCTTCCTGAAATATACTACCAATATGGTGAAGGGCGACTTCAGCGGTGCGTTCTTCCAGGCAGGTGTGGCTGAGCTCACGATGGCTTGCTGCTGCATCGGTATGGCCCTCCACGGCGGTGTCATCCCGGCTTGCGGTACCTTCTTCGTATTCTCAGACTATATGAAACCCGCAGTCCGTATGGCTGCCCTGATGGAAGTTCCCGTGAAGTTCATCTGGACCCACGATGCATTCCGCGTAGGAGAAGACGGCCCGACCCACGAGCCTGTCGAGCAGGAGGCACAGATCCGCCTGATGGAGAAACTCAAAACCCACAAGGGCAAGAACTCGATGCTCGTGCTCCGTCCCGCCGACAGCGACGAGACCACCCAGGCCTGGAAGCTCGCGATGGAGAACACCACTTCTCCGACCGGCCTCATCTTCAGCCGCCAGAACATTAAGACCCTCCCTGCCGGCAACGACTACAGCCAGGCAGCCAAGGGTGCCTACATCGTAGCCGGTTCAGATCCCGACTTCGACGTAATCCTCCTCGCTTCCGGTTCTGAGGTGTCAACCCTCGTGGCCGGTGCCGAACTCCTTCGCGCCGACGGCAGCAAGTGCCACATCGTGAGCGTGCCTTCTGAGGGACTGTTCCGCAGCCAGAGCAAGGCCTACCAGCGCAGCATCCTCCCGGGCAACAAGAAGAAATTCGGTATGACCGCAGGTCTGCCCGTGACCCTCGAAGGTCTCGTAGGCGCCGGCGGAAAAGTCTGGGGCCTGAGCTCATTCGGCTTCTCAGCTCCCTACAAAGTCCTCGACGAGAAGCTCGGCTTCACCGCCGAAAACGTCTACAACCAGGTAAAGGCGATGCTGAAATAACCAAGCCGCCCCTGCTGACAAAAAACCACCGGTTCCCCCCGAGCCGGTGGTTTTTTATTTGCGCCCCGACCAACTTCTCAGCACCTATCCCCGGCTGAGAAAATGCACTCCATCAGCTGCCATTTATCGGCGGAGCTGGCGTTGGCAGGGGCAATAACTGCGCTGGGGCTACATTCCGGGGCGGCGGATGGTGAGGCGGATGGCTTCGGGGTGTGCTGCAGCGAAAGATGCGGCGTATTCTACGACGCAGGCGAGGTAGCCGCCTCCGCCGGCGCCGGGCATTTTCCACGCCAGCACGCCTGGCACGGCGCTATATTTCTTGATCACGTCCAGTATGCTTTCCACGGACTTTTTCCCCGGCTCGCCAGCCATATTGTCCGCGCTGGCCATCACGGGCTGCACCATCGCGGGGAAGATGGCGACCTGGGCGTCGAAGGAGGCGCGATAGGTGGCGGCGAATGCAGTCAGGTCGCGGGCCATAATGGCGTCCCAGCAGCTGGCGGCGGCCGTAGCCAGAGCCTGGACCTTTGCGGCGGTGATGTCCTTGCCCTCGACGACTGAGCAACCGGGCCGGCGCGGCTCCATCGGAACCATCGCCAGGTGGTCCTCCAGCCACGAAAGCACAGCCTCGTCGGTGCAGACCTCGATCTTCTCAGGCCAAAAGCGTCCGTTGTAGTAGTGCCTGCACAGTCCCGGCACGCAGATTCCGATGGAGTCCTGGGCGCCGCTCATGATGCCGTCGGAGCGCTCGGGGTCGTTTTCGAAGCAGAATACCAGCTTGGCCAGCATCTCCGGGTCCATCGCAGGCAGCTGATACGGCCAGATCTTGCGGATCATATTGCGGGTCGAGGTGGCCAGTCCGCAGCGCTCGCGGATTTCGAAGGTGGGCTCCAACGAAATGGTCAGCGCCCAGCCCGGAGCCATACAGGACACGTACGGCTGGTCGATCCAAGTGCCGGCGAGGTCCAGACGGGTCGGGATGCGGCAGGCGATCTGCTTCAGCGCCGTCGATGAGCGCGCTTCCAGCCCTGTGGAGGGCACGCGCTGCAGCACGACATATTCGATGCCGCGCTCGCGGCAGACACGCTCTTTCTCAGGCGAGCCGCCGTCCTCGTTCACCACAAGCACATCCGGCTTGACGATGTCCAGGGTAGGGAGGAAGTCCAGCACTCCGCTGCCCGCATTGATGAACGCATCCTTGACATAGCGGATGCTCTTGACCATAAACAGGCGTTCCTGCTCGCTGTAGACGGTCTTGTGGTGCTTGTAGCCCAGAATTGTGGCGTCGCTGCCGATGCCGACGTAAAGGTCGCCGTACTCCGCAGCCTGGCGGAAAAACTCCACGTGCCCGCTGTGCAGCAGGTCGTAACATCCTGAAACAAAGACTTTTTTGGCCATATCCGACTCGCGTGCGCGAAAATGCATACCAAAATACTGATTATTTTGCACAAACGCGAGGAAAAACGCTGGAAAAGTAGTATCTTAGAATGCCGGAAAGCGTCGTGGCCACGCGTTCGTCCCCAGCCGCAGCAGCTCAGGCCGGGGGGCACAAGCCGCGACGAACCTAAATGACGATAGCAAACAGAACAATATAAATATGAAGAAACTTCTCTCCCTGACCCTGATTGCCTGCCTGGCAGCCATCGCCTGCACCCGCACCGTCAAGCCGCAGGACCGCCTGCTGGCCAATGAATCCAAAATCAACGAAATAATCGCGCAGATGACCCTCGAGGAGAAGGTCAATATGCTGCACAGCAAGACCAATATGTCGTCGGCCGGAGTCGAGAGGCTCGGCATCGCCGATATGAACTACGCCGACGGCCCCTTCGGCATCCGCGAGGAAGGCGTGCCCAACGGCTTCCAGAGTGCCGGCTGGACGGTGGACTCAGCCACTTACTTCCCCACCGGCAGCGCCCTTGCAGCCACCTGGAGCGAGGACCTGGCCTACAAGTACGGCACCGGAATGGGCGTCGAAGCCCGTCTGCGCGGCAAGGACATCATCCTCGGCCCCGCCATCAATATCCAGCGTCTGCCCGTCGGCGGCCGCAGCTATGAGTACCTGAGCGAGGACCCCATCCTCTCTGCCGCCCTTTCCCTCTACTACACCAAGGGCGTCCAGGACCAGGGCACCGCAGTCTGCATCAAGCACTTCGCCGCCAACAACCAGGAGACCAACCGAGGCAGCGTGGACGTGAGGGTTGACGAGCGCACCCTCCGCGAAATCTACCTCAAGCCCTTCGAGCGTGCCGTAGTGGAAGGTGGCGCGATGGCAGTGATGCCGGCCTACAACCGTGTGAACGGCGACTACTGCTCGGAGAACGAGCACCTGCTCAACGAGATCCTCCGCGGCGACTGGGGCTTCAAGGGAATGACCGTCTCTGACTGGGGCGGCACCCACAGCACGATGGGCGCAATGCTGCACGGCCTCAACGTGCAGATGACAGGCTCCAGCTACCTCGGCCCGGCCGTCATCGACTCCATCAAGACCGGAGCGCTGACCGAAGCCCAGGTCGACGAGGAGGTGCGCCAGATCCTGCGCGTACGTTTCGCCATCGAGCCCGTGCCCGCCGACAAGGCCAACCAGGCCATCACCTCGCAGCCTGAAAGCCAGGCCATCGCCCGCCAGGTAGCCGAGAAATCCATCGTCCTGCTGAAGAACGAAAACATACTTCCCATCAAGTCCGGCGTGAAGAAAATCGCCGTCATCGGCCAGAACGCCGTCCTCAAGACCCAGAGCGGCGGTGTTGGCGCCGGAGTGAAGGCCCTCTATGAAATCACCCCGCTGCAGGGCATCCAGACCCGCGCCGGCAAGGCCATCGAGGTGAAGTACGCTCCCGGCTACAAGAACTTCCCGGGACGCCGCTGGGGAGGCGCCGCCGCCACACAGACCGACCCGCTGGTAGCCACGGCCATCGATGAGCCGGCCGACCCCGCCCTGATGGCAGAAGCCGTAGCGCTGGCCAAGGAAGCCGACATCGTGATCTTCTTCGCCGGCACCAACAAGAGCATCGAGACCGAAGGTTCTGACCGCAGCAACATCAAACTCCCCTGCGGCCAGGAAGAGCTGGTATGCGCGCTGCGCGAAGCAAACCCCAACCTCGCCACAGTCATCATCTCCGGCGGCCCGACCGACCTGCAAGTGGTCGAGAAAGCCTCTCCGGCCATCGTGCAGGGCTGGTGGAACGGAATGGAAGGCGGCACAGCGCTGGCAGAAGTCCTCTTCGGCGACATAGCCCCTTCCGGCAAGCTGCCCTTCACCTTCCCGGTGAAACTCGAAGACTCTCCGGCCTACGCGATGGGCAACTTCCCGAACGACACCAAGGAGATGGACCTGTTCACATCGCTCTACAGGCCTGATATGACCCCGGCGGAGCGCCAGGCCCTGAACGCCAAGCGCCCCATCCCCGTCAGCGAGTACAGCGAGCGTTTCTATGTCGGCTACCGCTGGTTCGACACCAAGAACGTCAAGCCGATGTACGCCTTCGGCCACGGCCTGTCATACGTAACGTTCGGCTACGGCGACCTGAGCGCCAAGGCTGACAGCAAGAAGGTGACAGCCACCTTCACCCTCACCAACGAAGGCGATATGCCGGCCGACGAAGTGGTTCAGCTCTATGTGCGCCGCCTCGATTCGAAGGTGGAATGGCCCGACAAGGAACTCAAGGCCTTCAGCCGCGTGAGCCTGAAAGCCGGCGAGAGCCGCAAGGTGACGCTGGAGATACCGCTGGACGACCTGCGCTTCTGGATGGAAGAGGAGGATTGCTGGGCCCTGGAGCACGGCAAGCTGCAGCTGCTGCTCGGCAGCGCATCCGACGACATCCGCCAGAGCGCCGAGGTAAGCATTTAGAAACGTTTACATCAATTCAGATATAGCAATATGAAGCGCATATTCCTGTTCACCCTCCTGCTGGCCGCCACCCTCGGTGCGTCGGCGCAGCAAGCCCTGGGCCCCGGCTCGGGCATAGTTTCCCCCGAAATCAACCCTGACCACAGCGTCACTTTCCGCCTGAGGGCTCCCAAGGCCGTCAAGGTGCAGGTGCGCGGCGACTTCGCTGCCCGTCCCTGCGATATGACCGAAGGCGAAGGCGGCGTGTGGACCTTCACCACCGAGCCGCTGGAAGGCGAGCTCTATTCCTACAACTTCGTTGTCGACGGACAGCGCACTCTCGACCCTTCGAACGTCTATATGAACCGCGACGTGGCCACCTGGACCAACATCTTCACCCTCAGCGCAAAGCAGGGCGACAAAGGCTGGTACTACGAAGTCCACGACGTCCCGCACGGCACTGTGTCGCACGTATGGTATGACAGCCCGACCCTAGGCGCCAAACGCCGCCTGACCGTCTACACCCCGGCCGGCTACGAGGACAGCCCGAAGGCCAAATATCCTGTGCTCTACCTCCTGCACGGCTCCGGCGGTGACGAAGACGCGTGGAGCGACCTCGGCCGCACCGCCCAGATTATGGACAACCTCATTGCCGAAGGCAAGGCCAAACCGATGATAGTAGTTATGCCCAACGGCGTATACTTCAACCAGGCCGCCCCGGGCGCAGCCGTCAATATGTTCCAGCCGACGATGGCCAACAGCCGCAGCCAAAGCACCATCGAGGTGGAGGAGAGTTTCCCCGACATTATGAAGTTCGTCGAGAGCCACTACCACGTGGCTAAAGGCGCAGCCAGCACCGCAGTGGCAGGCCTGTCGATGGGCGGACGCCAGTCGGCGATGCTGTCGCTCCACTATCCCAAGACCTTCGGATATGTCGGTATGTTCTCCGGCACAGCCACCGTCGACGACAACGAGGCCGCCTTGGCAGCCCTCTTCGCCGCCAAGCCGAAGCTCTTCTGGGTCGGCGTGGGCAAGGACGACACCGGCATCCGCGCAACCTCCCTCAAGCTCAAGGAGTACTGCGACGCCCACGGCTATCCGATGACATATTACGAGTCAGACGGCGCCCACATCTGGCGCAACTGGCGCGTTTACCTGACAATTTTCGCACAGAAACTTTTCAAATAAACCTTTATCAAAATCAGTCAAATGAAAAAACTCTTTACATTTTTTGCAATCATCCTGCTCGCCAGCTTCTCAATGCAGGCTCAGGAACTCGCCAACTTCGGCCGCGGTCCGCAAATCGTATCTCCCGACATCCAGGGCGACAGCGTGACCTTCAACCTCAGGGCTGACTACGCCACCATCGTCCGCTTCAGCGGCAGCTGGCTCACCGGCGGTCCCGTCGATATGAAACGCGGCGCCAACAATGTTTGGTCAATCAAACTCCCTTGCCCCCGTCCCGAGATCCACACCTACAACTTCATCGTTGACGGCGTGTCTATGAACGACCCTCAGAACATCCTCGTGCAGCGCGACGGAACCCGCTATCTCAATATGCTCATCGTTCCCGGCGAGCGCAGCGAGAACTACTACAGCGCCAACCAGCGCGGCACAGTGAGCCACCCCTGGTATGACAGCAAGATCCTCGGCAGCAACCGCCGTCTGACTGTCTACACTCCTTACGGCTACGAGGCCAACCCCAAGAAGAAATATCCGGTTCTCTATCTGCTCCACGGTGCAGGTGGCGACGAGGAAGCGTGGACCAGTATGGGCCGCACTGCAGAAATCCTCGACAACCTCATCGAGAAAGGCCTTGCAGAGCCTATGATCGTGGTTATGCCGAACGGCAACCCCGGACAGCAGGCAGCCGGCACCTTCAAACTCCCCACCAAGCAGGTGACTGAGCCCGATGCATACGTGAAGAGCCTCGTTACCGAGATCGTTCCTTTCATCGAGAAGAACTACCGCGCCATCCCCAAGAAGGCCAGCCGTGCAATCGCAGGTCTGTCAATGGGCGGCGGCCACACAACCCGCGCCACCATCCTCTATCCTGACGTATTCGACTACATCTGCCCGCTCAGCTGCGGTATCCGCGAGAGCGCTGAGCTCGACGCACAGCTCCAGGGCATCAAGAAAGCAGGCTACAAGCTCTACTGGGTAGGCTGCGGCACCGAAGACTTCGCCTGGCCCGGCACCGAGGTTCTCGACAAGGCCCTCGAGCGCAACGGAATGCCTCACACCATCTACGCTTCAGACGGCGGCCACACCTGGTTCAATTGGAGGCTCTATCTGAACACCTTCGCACGCCTTCTCTTCAAATAGGCTATATTTGCGACAAAAATAACTGCCGATGAACGATTTCATCCTGTCACTGCTGCTGACCGGCGCCCTTTCGAGCGGAGGCTCGCTGCCTTTCTGGGCAACGGCCAACCAGTGGGGCCTGATGCCGGAGAACGACGGAGCCCTGGCGGTGCTGGCTGCGCACACGCAGTACGACACCAGCAAGGACTTCCAGTGGCGGTGGGGAGTGTCGTTGGCGGCGAATTACGACAGCGGAACTGCTGCGGCCGAAGCTGCTACCGGCAAGGCCGCAGACTTCCGCCTTATGGCCGACGAGCTCTACGCCAGCGTCAAGTGGAAGGTGTTTTCCCTCGACGCGGGCATAAAGCACGTCGACCTTGATTTTTACGGGGCGGGAACCCCCACTCTCGGCTCGATGTCCACCACCGGCGGCCACATCGTCTGGAGCGGCAACGCCCGGCAGATGCCCGGCTACCTGCTGAACCTCGACCCCGTGCCCCTGCCGTGGACCAACCGTCACGTGTGGCTGTACGGCAGCTTCGGCGACTACAAGACCCTCGACGACCGCTATGTCAAGGGAGCGCTGCTGCACCGCAACAAGGTGATGCTGCGCTTCGACATCACCGAGCGCCTGAGCTTCCACTTCGGCCTGGACCACTACGCCCTGTGGGCCGGCAAGTATGAGAAGGCCGAAATGCCAGTCACCCTCGAAAACTACATCCGCATAGTCCTCGGAATGCACGCCTCCGGCGCCGGCTCGCAGAGCGACCAGATCAACGTCATCGGCGACCAGGGCGGCGGCGAGCTGCTGCGCTTCGACTGGCGCGGCGACGGCTGGAAGGCCACCTTCCAGCACGACATACCCTACAACGACGGCTCCGGAATGGGCTTTCAGAACTTCCCGGACGGCGTCAACACCCTCTGGTTCGGCTTTGACGACAAGGACCGCTGGGTGAGCGACATCCTCTACGAGTACCAGTCCACGATGTGGCAGTCCGGCACCCGCCACGACCGCCCCACCACCGAAGAGGAACGCAAGCACCTCGACCCCGCCGACCAGTACCACTACTGGCGCAAGATTATGGGCGGCGGCGACAACTACTTCAACAACGGAGAATACCGCTCCGGCTGGACGGCGTACGGCCGCACCATCGGCGACCCGCTCTTCTTCCCGAAGGGCACCCGCGCCGGCACCTGGACAGGCCGCGCAATGGTCCTGGGAATAGAGAACAACCGCCTCAAGGCCCATCACGTCAGCCTCGCCGGCAAGCTGTTCCACAAAATGCCCTACAAACTGATGCTGACCTACAGCCGCAACTACGGCACATATCCTTCACCTTACGTCGGCGAGTCCCAGTGGGGCAAGGATCCCGGCACTGTAAAGGAGACTCCGCTGCACCAGGTTTCAGGCGCGCTGGTGGGAGAGATCCCGCTGCGGCACTTCGCCATCACCTGGGGCCTTTACGCCGACCGCGGCCAGCTGCTCGAAGACAATTTCGGCGCTCAGCTGGGACTGCGATATATGTTCAGCGCACAGTAGTTTTTTCGCTGAAAATTCTGTATATTCGTGCTAATAACTCAAAACCAATAACAATTATGGCACTCAACCTCAGCGACCTCATCGCCCAGCAAGTGGGCAACATTGCAGGTAACGTCGCCCTTCCCGCAAACCAGAAGAACGACATCCTCAACGGCCTTTCAAACTCAATCCTCGGCAGTCTCACCCAGACAGCTACCAAAGCTGGCGGTCTCGATATGATCAAACAGCTGCTCACCGGCAAGACAGCAGCTGCCCAGAGCCCCATCACAGCCCTCGCAGGCTCGCTTTTCAAGAACAACGTGATTCAGAAGCTCGGCCTCAACTCCAACCTCGGCGGAACCCTCACCGCTCTCATCCCCACTGTCTTCACCAAGCTCAGCGGCCTTGTTAAAGACCAGGACGGCGACGGCGACGTTGACATCAACGACATCCTGATCACCCTCAAGGGCGGCAACAAACCTGCCGGCGGCGGCATCCTCGGAAGCATCCTCGGCGGCATCCTCAAGAAATAAGTTTGTCCTTGTCGACGACAAAAGACACTGTCTCCCCGTGAGGCAGTGTTTTTTTTATTTAAATTTGCGCTTTCAACCGTGTAGAAACGCTTAAAAACGGATAATGAAGAAACTCTTTTCGCTTCTTGCCTGCATTGTCCTGCTGTCCACTTGCCAGAAGGCTCCCGAGATCATAGTCACGGGCCAGTCCCAGGTGGACATCAGCGACGCTCCATACTCATTCACCGTCACAGTCCAGTCGAACCGTCCCTGGAGCGCCAGGTGCTCCGAGCCCTGGGTGATCGTCTCGCCTTCGAGCGTGACCACCGCTTCGGACGATCCGGTCACGGTGACGATTTCCGTCTCCCGCAACAGCAGCTATGACGTCCGCAGCGCGACTGTCACTTTCTTCGCCGAGGAGGTGACCAGCGAGGTGAAAGTGAGCCAGGGAGCCAAGCACGCAATGATTCTGCCTGCCGAATCGAAGTATTTCGATGTGGCAGCGGACGGCAAGACGATAGTCATCGAGGTCCAGGCGAACGTGGATTACGACATCGAAGTCACCGAAGGCGCCGACTGGATAGTGCCGGTGGCCAGCAAGGCGCTGCCTGTGCACCACCATTCGTTCCAGGTGGCTGAGAACGGCACCCGCCGTGGCCGTATGGGCTCTATAAAGTTCGTGAACCAGGCCGAGAAGTTCGAGGCCAATGTCTTCGTCAACCAGGAGTTCTTCCCCATCCTCGTTTCCAAGGACACCCTGCTGGCCTCCGGCCGCGGCTGGACGGTGGCAGTCGAGACTGTCGGCGCCGAGCCGGAAGACTACAGGCTTGCCCTGGAAGATCGCTGGCTGACCCTCGAGGGCAGCGAGAAGGGCAAGGACGGCGGCACCCGCTTCTTAGTGTCGGCCGCTGCCTGGAATCCGGAAGAGGCCCAGCCCCGCGACTCCCGCATCTTCGTCTATTACAAGCACCTGCCCGAGCCCGATACCGTCGTAGTCCATCAGTACAGCCGCCTTCCCGCGTTCATCTTCTCCTCTGCGGAGCAGGTGGTGAAAGTGCCTGAGCTGCAAGGGAACAACCGCGACAGCTTCGTTTTCTGGGGCGACGGGACCAGCGACCTGTGGCAGGCCGGCATAGAGCACCACTATTCCGAGAGCGGCGAGCACAAGGTCATCGTCGAGCTGAACGGCGCCAGCAGAGTCAGAGTCACTGACTTCAAGACAGAAACAAGACTTAATCTGAGGGATCTGCGCAAATGAGAAGGTTGATAGCAATAGTTGCCGCACTGCTTGTGTGGCAGATGTCAGACGCCCGGCCCATCCCTGAGGCCCAGGCCCGTCGCAATGCCGCTGAGTTTTTCACTGCCGAGCGCGGCCTCACCAAGGCTGCAGCCGTGCGTGCCGAGGACCTGCGGCTGGTGTATACATTCCCCGAGAGTGTCACCAAGGCTCCTGCAGACCCTGCATTATATGTCTTTGATATGCCTTCCGGCGGTTATGTCATCGCTGCCGGCGACGATGTAGCCCGCAAGGTGCTTGCATATTCCTTCGAGGATGCGTTCCCCGTCGGAAACATCCCCGTCAATATGATGGACGGCCTGAAGTGGTATGCCGACATCATCGCATTCGCCCGCTCGCAGGGCTGGGTTTCCGCTGCTACGAAAGCCGACGAAGAGGAACCCGAAGAGCCTGTCGTCCTCAAGACTGCGAAATGGAACCAGTTCTCTCCCTTCAACGACCTGGCTCCGAAGATTGACGGCCAGAAGCCGCCGATCGGCTGCGTCGCCACGGCCACCGCCATCATAATGAAATACCACAGATGGCCCGAGAAAGGGGTGGGGACGATCCCTGCCTACGACTTCGGCGGCGGACACATCTCGCCCATACAGCTGGGCCACACCTACGACTGGTCGCTGATGCCCGACAAAGCCAAGGGCTACAACGCCCAGGAGTCGGAGCAGATCGCCCGGCTGCTCTATGACGTGGCGGTGATGTACAAGATGAATTTCGATCTTGAGGGTTCCGGCGCATATACCCAAGATGCCTATCATCTGACGGAGTATTTCGGCTATGACAAGCAGATGAAGATAGAGTATCGCGAAGAAGTCCACTCGCAGAAGATGTGGGAGCAGAAGATGAAGGATGAGATTAATGCCGACAGGCCCATCCTCTACGCCGGCTACAGCGAAGAAGGGGGCCACGCCTTCGTGATCAACGGCTACGACGGCCGCTTTTTCAGCATCAATTACGGCTGGGGCCAGGGGTCTGCATTCTTTACCTTCGCCCCGATAGAAGGTCACGAGGAAGATATGACCGAGTTCTATGACGGGCAGACTGCCGTCGTCAATATCAAGCCTGACGAGGGCGGCGAGCCTCAGTATAATCTGCATCTTTCAGATGCGGTCATTACTCCGTCTTTCGATCTTGGACAGAACACGAAGTTCACCCTTGACGGGTGCCAGTTCTATATGGATACCTTTATCCCTGTCGACAGGGATGTCAAGGTCACTCTCTGCTTTGCTCTTTACGACAGCAAGGGCGCCTTCAAGGAGCAGATTTCCAAAGACCATACGATGGAAGTGGATATGTATCGCTGGTATGAGATCGTCCCGCAGGAGTGTATGATCGCCGGCGGCATTGCCGACGGGGACCGGATCGCTCTTGCCGTCAAGGATGAGGCCAGCGGAGCCTGGGTTCCGTACTCCCTGCTCCCGTATGACTGTATCGTCTTTACCAAGCGTCCGCTGTCGTCGCTCATCGAGGTCGGCTACGCGCAGGATCAGCCCGAAGGTATGCAAAAGGCTTTGAACGGCGAGAGCCTCTATCTCTATTTCAGGACCCAGAAGGACATCCCGTGGGCAATCTTCCCCGAGGGCAGTTCAAAGCCGGTCGTATGGCGCTCCCATTGGGACTACTTTGAGGAAGGCCGTGCGATGGCCTGCGAAATCTACGAGGATGACGAAGAAGACCCCTTCGAGACCTCGTACATCTGGCTCCCCACCGGCAATTACACCGCCATCTTCCGCAATCCCTTGACCGGAGAAGAGCTCACGCTCCACCTGGAACTCTAACGGTTACTTGTAGAATACGGAATCGAAGAATTCCTGCATCTTCTTGGCGTAGGGGACACCGAACTTCTCGAAGGTATCCTTCGTGCGCTGGTCCGGCTTCCAATCGAAGAAAGCGTGGCTGGCCCCGTCGATGAGGATGTACTCGACCCTCTGGCCCTTATCCTTCATCAGCTGCACATACTCCTCCATCGGCTCGCGGCCCACAGTACGGTCCAGCGTACCCAGCGTCAGGAACTGCGGCACGGCACGCTTGCGAACCTCCGGAACGTTGTCCATCGGCACAACCTTGACAACCTCCTCCTCCGGCATATTCCTCACGAAGCCGGCCAGACTCTTGGCATCGAACACACCGTAGCTCGGCGCGGCAGCCTTGATGCCCTTCAGCCAGCGGCGGGCATGGCCCAGCCACATACCCTTCGGCATATAGGTCGGCACGAAACCGTCCTTGCCCACGCGCTCCACAGCGTCGATGCAGATGGCAGACAGATGGCCGCCGGCGCTGTCGCCGGTCACAGCCAGCTTGCGGCGGTTGAGGCCGTAGTCCTTCGCGTGCTTCTGGATGTGCAGGATGGCACCGTAGCAGTCGTCGATGAGGTCAGTCATAGTATTGGGAGTCTCGTCGCCGTCGCCATTGTTGATCCAGCGATAGTCGATGCTGAAGACCACATACTTGCCGCCCTTGATGAGCTCGCGGGCCAGGCCGCGCATAATGTCCTCGGTGTTCGAAGACCAGCCGCCGCCGTGGATGATCACGATGCCCGGCAGATTCCTGGCCCCGTCGGGGATGAAGGCATCGTACTTCAGCGGCTTGACGCCGGGCTTGGCATACTCGATGTCCTGGATGACCTTGTAGCCCTCGGCGCGGGAAGCCTCCATTATCGAAGCCCCGAGGCTCATAATGTTGCCTTCCACCTTGACGTCGAACTCCGGCTCCATCGACTCGATGTTCACAGGCCAGCGGACAGTTTTCGTCATAGCCAGATAGTAGCCGCTGTCGAAGGTCCAGCCGGGCTCGATGTCGCTGACCTTGACGTGCAGCACAGTGCCGGCCGGCACCATACCGTCTTCAGGCACTGCGGGAGTCACCACCATCTTGGCGTGCTCCGGCTGTACCACATTAACTCTGAAAGCCTCTTGGGCATACGCAGCGGCGCCGACGCCCACCAGCATCATCACCGCCAGAAAAAAGATTCTCAGTTTCATATAGATAGGATTTAAATACTCGATGTCTGTCCCTGAAGTTAAAGTCTACCTTTCCGCCCGCACGGGATTCGTCAGGAAGTCCTCGTAGGCCAGGCGGATGCCGTCTTCCAGCTCCGTCTTGTAGGTCCAGCCAAGCGCAGTGGCTTTGCTGACGTCCAGCAGCTTGCGGGGAGTGCCGTTCGGACGGGTGCTGTCCCACTCGATGCGGCCGGTGTAGCCCACCACGCGGGCCACCAGCTCCGTCAGCGCCTTGATGCTAAGTTCCTTGCCAGTGCCGGCATTCACAGTCTCGTTGCCGCTGTAGTTGTTCATCAAAAAGACGCAGAGGTTCGCCAGGTCGTCCACGTAGAGGAACTCGCGCAGCGGACTTCCGTCGCCCCAGCAGGTCACGCTCGGCAGCCCGGCCACCTTCGCCTCGTGGAAGCGGCGGATCAGCGCCGGCAGCACGTGGCTGTGCTCAGGGTGGTAGTTGTCGTTCGGGCCGTAGAGGTTTGTAGGCATCACGCTGATGAAGTCGGTGCCGTACTGGCGGTTGAGGAATTCGCAGTACTTCAGGCCGCTGATCTTGGCCAGCGCGTACGCCTCGTTGGTCTTCTCCAGAGCGCCGGTGAGCAGGCAGCTCTCCGGCATCGGCTGCGGCGCCATCCTCGGATAGATGCAGCTGCTGCCGAGGAACTCCAGCTTGCGGCAGCCGTTGCGCCAAGCGGCGTGAATCACGTTCATCTCCAGAATCATATTGTCGTACATAAAGTCCGCCAGCGCATTCTGGTTGGCTACGATGCCGCCCACCTTCGCTGCCGCCAGGAACACGTACTCCGGCTGCTCGGCCTCGAAGAACGCCTCTACATCGGCCTGCCGGGTGAGGTCCAGCTCCGCGTGCGTGCGCAGCACCAGGTTGTCATAGCCCTGCCGCCGCAGCTCCCTCACGATGGCGCTGCCCACCATCCCGCGGTGGCCTGCCACATATATCTTACTGTTCTTTTCCATATTTGAAAAGGGTTGTATACAGAGTCCTGCCCGCAATCGAGTAGCCCTTCGCGTGCAGGAACTGATAGATCTCGTCGTCGGAGAGGTCGTCGAGCTCGCTCTCGCACTCCACCAGTATGAACTGCGGCAGATACCTGGTCCAGTCGTTCGATTTGAGCACGTCGAAGTCCATCCCCTCCACGTCGATGGTCAGAAGGTCGATGGGGGTGCCGGCCGGCAGGTGCTTGTCCAGAATGTCGGCGAGAGTGCGGGTCTGGACCTCGATGCGGTCGATGATCTTATACTGCCGTCCCAGGTGGATTTTTCCGTCCCGCTCTTTTGCAAGGGCCGGGTCGAAGGTGTTCAGCGCTCCCTCATTGAAGACGTAGAAGGTCAGCTTCTCGCCGTTGCCGATGCCGACGTTGAGGTTGATGTCGCGTCTGCGCCGCCTCGGGAAGGCCTTGAAGAGGCTGGGGGTCGGCTCGATGTTGATGCCGCGCCAGCCCCGCCTGTAGAAATAGGCGGTGTTCGAGAAGCGGTAGGGGTGATGCGCCCCCACGTCCACATAGAAGCCCTTGTGCTTCTTCCCCTCGTAGTAGAGGGACAGCAGCATATCCTCGCCGGCCTGCGAGTAGAAGCGGCGGCCATACAGCAGCCCCGGCGCCACCTTGTCCAGCACCCGGCTTACAAAAAGCTTGAAACGTTTGAATGCGGATATGTTTTCCATTGTCTTAACCCATTTATCTTGACGGCATATCTCCCGACCATCCGTGGCCGAGGTCCCAGTGCTCGTCATATACGTATTCAAAGTAGGGAAGTGAGAACTCCTGCTCCAGAAGTCCCGTCAGCTCTTCCTGCACCGGTTCTGCCCAGTGTCCCACCAGCACGATGAACTTGTCGATGTTCCAGGCTACACGTCCGCGGGGGATTTGAGTGTAATCGCCCTTGAACTTGGTGTCCAGGTGCTTCGCCTGCGCTTTGAAGAACTCCTTGGCCCAAACCTGATGATGCAGGGTAGGGTAGTTTATAAACGGGAGGCCCTTCTCAGCAGCCTCTTCGACCATCTTGGGAGTAAGTTCTTTCTTACGTACTCCGAAAAAGGCGTGGTCCTGCGGATCATACTCGAAAAGTCCTACGCAAGGCATTTGCCTATCAAAGGACTTCAGATCCTCCATCAGTGCCTTGCGCTCTTCATCGGTCAGATGTGTCATTTGCCAACTTCCTCCAAATCGTGTTTCACCATTATCTTCACGAGCTCCTCGAAGCTCGTCTTGCGCGGGTTCCAGCCGAGTGCCTTGCGGGCCTTCGACGGATCGCCCAGCAGCTGGTCCACCTCCGCCGGCCGGAAATACTTCGGATCCACTTCCACGAGCGTACGGCCCTCCAGCGAGGAGCCCGGCAGCCCGGCGGCAGCATCCAGTCCGATGCCGTTCCCCGGAGCGCATCCGGCGGTTTGTGAGCTGGCCTGTCTGGCTGTACCCAGGACCTGTGCCCTGCGGTCTTCCACGCATATGCCCTTCTCGTGGACGCCTTCGCCCTCCCAGCGCAGCTCGATGCCCGCCTCGCGGAAGGCCAGGGTGCAGAACTCCCGCACGCTGTGGTTCTCGCCCGTCGCGATTACGTAATCGTCCGGCCGCTCCTGCTGCAGGATGAGCCACATACACTCCACATAATCTCCCGCATACCCCCAGTCGCGCAGCGCATTCATATTGCCGAGGTACAGCTTGTCCTGAAGCCCCCGGGCGATGCGCGCCGCCGCCAGTGTGATCTTGCGCGTCACGAACGTCTCGCCGCGCCGCTCGCTCTCGTGATTGAAGAGGATGCCGTTGCAGCAGTACATACCGTAGCTCTCGCGGTAATTTTTCATAATCCAGTAGCCGTAGAGCTTTGCCACGCCGTAGGGACTGCGCGGATAAAAGGGCGTCGTCTCCTTCTGCGGCACCTCCTGCACCATACCGTACAGCTCGCTGGTGCTCGCCTGGTAGATGCGGCAGCTGTCCGTCAGGCCGGCGATGCGTACAGCCTCCAGCAGCCTCAGCACGCCCAGAGCATCGGCCTCCGCCGTAAACTCCGGCACCTCGAAACTCACCTTCACGTGGCTCTGCGCCGCAAGATTGTATATCTCGTCAGGCTTGATTTCGATGATGAGCCGGATGAGGCTGGAAGAGTCCGTCATATCGCCCCAGTGCAGATTCACCAGACGCTTGCGCTTCATATCCCGCACCCACTCGTCCAGGTACAGATGCTCGATGCGCCCCGTGTTGAAACTCGAACTGCGCCGCAGCACCCCGTGCACCTCGTAACCCTTCTCAATCAGGAACTCCGCCAGAAAACTGCCGTCCTGGCCCGTAATACCCGTAATCAGTGCCTTCTTCATATAACTATCAGAAATTATCAGACTTCAATCAAATTAAATTCAATCGACCCGGAGTACTCCTTGACGGTGGCACTCAGGATCAGCACAGTGTTCTTGGGGGCAGGGGAAGTCATCGTTCCGCTGGCGCTCACATCCTTCAGATCCTTCCCTCCACTGATGAAAGTATATGTAACGTTCTTGCCGGCAATTGTGAGATTACCGTAGAACACTTCCTTATTCTCGAAATTAACTGCCAGAACATTATTGTCGTACAGTTCAATGTTGGTAACCTTGTACCCGGCCACCTTGCTGACATCGAACTCGGCCCCGTTCCTCTCCGCCATCCTGGCCATCTCCTCAATGTCGCACCCCTTGAACCCCGCCATAATGCTGATCCCCCCGCCGCTGACATTGAGAATGCAATAATCCACCGTCCACGTCCGCACCACCTTGGCGTTCGCCACGGGACTGACGGGCTCGGAGTTGCCGCCGTTATTGCCGCCAGAGTTTCCGCCGCCGGAATTGCCGCCGCCAGAGTTACCGCCGTTGTTGCCGCCGCCGGAATTGCCGCCACCGGAGTTACCACCGTTGTTGCCTCCACTGGAATTGCCGCCGCCAGAGTTACCGCCGTTGTTGCCGCCGCCGGAATTGCCGCCGCCAGAGTTACCGCCGTTGTTGCCGCCGCCGGAACCTCCGCCAGAGTTTCCTCCGCTGTTTCCCCCGTTGGAACCACCTCCATTATTGCCGCTTCCGGATCCGTTACCACCATTCCCGCCATTGCTTCCGCCACTGGATCCCCCGTTGTTGTTCCCGCTACCGCTTCCCCCGCCGCTGCCGTCATTTTCCCCGGAACTATTGCCGTGCTTCTTATGGAAGCCAAATAACGAACCGACGTCCGGATGCTTATCATCGTCATCCTTGTCCGGCTCCGAGATTTCCTCCTTGGACGGCTGCTCAATCTTTGAGCAAGAAGTCGCAAGAGGCATAATCACAAAAGCCGCAGCCAGGAGTATGAAAACAAACCTTTTCATAAAGCGTAATCTCCACAAAATTAGCCATAATTTTCATTCCATAGCCAAAAACACCAATAGAAAACCCCATCGCCTACACATACCTCCTCAGAGAAAAATGCCCAAGCGCATAAAATGACTGTGCTGCGCATTTCCTCATACCATGCGGCCTTAAACCCCTGTTTCCCCGGAAAACAGCCGCATATAATGAGTTTTTACCAGGAAAATGTCATTATATGCGGGGAAAATGAGCGAGCAGGTGTTTTCATCGCCTAGTCGGGAGAAAACTACGTCTTCCCTGCCATAGAATGAAATATACTGCCCATTCTTTCATCCTGAGGCAGGAAAATCCACAATTTCACGGAAAAACCTGCCTCAAAATGGAAAAACCAGCCACTTTGTACATTCTGAGACAGCAAAGCCAGATTTGGAAAAAAAGACAAGGTCGGTTTTTGGGCAGAAGGGGCTGCGTGATGGCGAAGTTTCCTCCAGCGCAGCCGAGCTGCACTAGGAAAACTTCTTTTTGGGACCGGTTATTTCCCGGCAAAGCCGAGAATAACCTATAAATTCTTTTTTTGTCGGTGGCGGGAGATGGGGCTGGGAGAATCGGCGGAG
>JAFXPV010000111.1 GCA_017527625.1 Bacteroidales bacterium
GCCGCTGAATCGCATCACCTGACGTATTTTCTCCCTCATGTCCGGTTTATAGCAGTGAACCGGACATTTTTTGCAGGTGGGTTTCTCTTCGCCGAATCTGCAATGGTCCAGACGGGCATCACAATACGATGAGAGCTCCTCACATTCGGCACAAAGCGTTCTCACGCCGTGATTCTTGCGGCAGTATAGTTCTATCATCCAGCGTACAACCTGACGTTCTTCGTCTATTCGTGTTCGTTTCATTTTCAATCAGTACAAAGGAGCATAGCTAGACGGAGTAGATCATCCGCAGGAAGTCTGTGCCGAAGGCGTGGCGGTGCTCTGCGGGGACAAAGCCAATGGATTCGTAGAGGCGGATGAGATGATCGTATTCGCTATCGGCCACCAAAGCAATCTTATTAAAGCCCTGGCTGATGCCAATCTTGATGCCGTCTTCCAAGAGCGCGCGCCCGATGCCTTGCTTCCGGTAAGCGGGGTGAACGGCCAGTGAGTCAAGGTAGTACTCGCCAGGGTCGGTTTCCGGCTCGTCGCCCGCGAACTGGGCGAATGCGGCTGGCCAGTACTCTTTGAAGGTTCGAGTTCTGAGGCCCTTGTACAGCTCACCAGGATAGGACAGCAGGGCGCCGGCAGGCTTCCCGTCCACCTCGGCAATGCGTGTACGAGAATAGGTATAGAGCGTGTCTTCCCGGCCCTCGCATTCTGTCAGTTGATCCAGGAAGTCGGAGAGGTCATCACTCAGAAGGTCGTCGAAGTTCGCGAAGTGAAAACCGGCCAGAATGCATTTGGCCAGGAAGGTTGCGTCGGGGGGACGGGCGTCGCGGATGATGAAACTGCTCACTCAGACTTCAAGATATCCTGTGAAACAATCATCTTTGTGTCTTTACGGCCGGACTTGGCGAGGCGGATCATAGCTGCGGCGACAGCCTCGGTGGGCATAGGGGTGTATTGTCGCATTAGGCCGATGGCGTTGAAAGCCTTCAAAGCAACGATGCCCGCTTTTTCGCCGAAGCGGTCACTTCCCTTCCGGATAAGGGACGGTGGCTGGAGAATGAAACAGGCTGGGAAGCCTAGTTTCTGTACGGCATCGTCCAGAGCACCTTTCATCTTGGTATAGAATACCTTTGATTTAGAGTTGGCGCCCACAGAAGACACCAGCACATACACGGATACACCATTCTCACGGGCAGCCTTGGCCGCATTGTACTGATAGGTGTAATCTACCTTCCACTGAGCCTCCTTGCTCCCGGCAGCTTTAATCGTAGTGCCAAGCGTAGAGAACAGGACATCCCCGGTGAGCTTATCGGCCCACTGCTCCGGATGGTCGAAATCCACTACGTGCGCCACGAGTTTAGCCGAAGGAATCTTCACCTCACGGCGGACGAAGATGTCCACGCGGTCGAAGGTGTTGTCCTGGAGCAGCTGATCTACTAGGTCTTTGCCGATGGCGCCCGTTGCGCCGAGAACTAATGCTTTCATAACTACAAAGATAGTTGAAATGGCGGAGAAAATGAGTATATTAGCGCTATGAAATCTAAGACATTGCTATGGACGCTGACAGGGATTGCTGCAGCGGTAGTGCTCCTTCTGGTGGGCATCAAGATATTTGACGGAAGATCTGTCAAGGCTATTTTCGTGAGGCAGGTGCTAGGATTCCGTGTGCTGAACTCGGCCAAATACGACTTTGACAAAGCTGATATGACGGATAAGAGTACCATCGAAATGCCCGATGTCAAGTTTCCTAGGCCCCTGCGGGAATACCGCGTTGGCGGGATGCAGGTCTTCGAGGCCGATGCCGAGGATGACTCCAAGCCCGTCCTTCTCTATATCCACGGTGGCGCGTACTGCCATAACTTCACCAAACAACACTGGCAGGCTATGGCAAAGTGGGCAGACGAGACAGGCTGCGGCATTGTTGCGCCTAATTACCCCCTTCTGCCACTTCACACGGCAACAGAGGCGCATCCGCTGATGATGCGGCTGTACGAGTCTCTGCTGGAGCGCTGTGACGCAAGACGCATCGTGATTTCTGGAGATTCCGCCGGTGGCGGCTTCAGCCTGGCTTTGACGCAGGAAATTCGGGATGCCGAACTTCCTGTGCCGGCGCACCTTGTTCTCCTCGCACCTTGGGTGGATATGATGGGAGGAGACGCCTCTCTCCAGAAGTATGACAACTGGCTGATGGTAGATACGCTCCCCCGCTTCGGCAGGGACTGGGCCGAAGGCCTTGATATCCAGGATCCCAAGGTTTCTCCCTTATACGGCGATATGCACGGCTTGCCGCCGACTGACTTCTATGCCGGGACCTGGGATGTGCTTTATACGGATGTTGTTAAGACGTACGAAAAGATGGAGGCCGAAGGTGTGGATGTTCATCTGCACGTGGGCGAAAAGATGCCGCACGTCTATCCCATCCTGCCCTGCCCTGAAGGCGAGATTGCCCGGAAGGAGATAGCTGTGATTCTGCGTACTTTATGAAGATAGAAGAGGCCATGGTGTACCTGCTGGCGACGAGTCAGCATGGGATGAAGACCGAGC
>JAFXPV010000112.1 GCA_017527625.1 Bacteroidales bacterium
AGGCCGTGGGTGATGACCACTTCGATGTCCTGGCCGCTGAGATGGATGGGTTCGTAGAGAGGTTGCTCGTCGAGGCTGTCGTTCAGCAGGTCGAGCAGTCCGTTTTCGGACTTGAAGACTTCCTTGTTATAGATGAGCTGGAGGCCTACGTTCAAGTATGCGTAGTTCTTGAACATCGTCACGAGGATGTCGTTCTGGAAAGCATAGCCCGGGAAAATCTCCTCATCGGGGATGAAGCTCACCATCGTGCCGTTCTTCTCGTTCGTGTCGGACTCTTCGCTGCTGAGCAGCTTGCCGCGTGAGAACTGTGCCCGCACCGTGCGTCCGTTGCGGAAAGCCTGCACGGTGAAACTGCTGGAGAGCGCGTTGACGGCTTTAAGGCCGACGCCGTTCAGGCCGACCGACTTCTTGAAGACGGCATTGTCGAACTTGGCGCCCGTGTTGAGCTTGCTCACGGCGTCCACCACTGACTCCAGCGGAATGCCGCGGCCATAGTCCCTGACGGTGACGCAATTGTCGGCGAGGGTGATCTCGATGCGTTTGCCGAAGCCCATAGCGAACTCGTCGATGGAGTTGTCGACGACCTCCTTGGTGAGGACGTAGATACCGTCGATAGGATTGTTGCCGTCTCCCCTTCTTCCAATGTACATAGAGAGCCTGCGGCGGATGTGCTCCAGGCCATCAAGGGTTACGACTTTGTCCTTGGTATAATTGTCTTCGAGCTGCTGCTTCAGTAAATCTTCTGCCATATAGGGATTTTCGCGACGCAAATTTAACCAAATAAATCGATGTCACGAATCCCTCCGTGGCCCAGTTATTAACAAACTCGCCGGGTTATCAACCTAACAGGCTGGGCAGGACGATGACGAAGGCGGCGCCGCCCATTTCGGAGGTACGGTAGAAGATGCGGCCGGAGCTCTGCTCCACGATGCTGCGGGTGATGGCCAGTCCCAGACCGGTGCCGGATGACTTGGTCGTGAAGTTCGGCTTGAAGAGCTTGCTACGGTTTTCAGGGCTTACTCCAGGACCGTTATCTTCGATGGAAACCGAGAATTCGCCCTTCTCTGCCTCGTCGACGCTTATGACCACCTTGCCGTCCTCCTGCTGCTCCACAGCCTGCACGGCGTTGGAGATCAGGTTTACGAACGCGCGTATCATCTGCTTCTTGCGCACCTTCACCAGAGGCTGCTCCACGTTGCAGCGGTAGCTTACAGAAACGTCGTCCCTGCCCCCGAAGAGAACCACCTGCTCCGACAGCATCGCATCGAGGTTTTCGACGGTCTCTTCTTCGCTGTAGAACTTCGAGAACTGCGAGAATTCGGAAGCTGTCTCGCTGAGGATGTCTATCTGCTCCAGCAGGGAGCGGCTCAGATCCTCGAAGCGGTCTTCCCAGCCCGGAACGTTCTGCTTCTTGAGGCGCATCATATGCTGGATGCTCAGCCTCATCGGCGTCAGAGGATTCTTGATCTCGTGTGCGATCTGGCGGGCCATCTCCTTCCAGGCCTGTTCCCTCTCGGTCTCGGCCAGCCGGCGTGTACTCTCCTCAAGGTCATCCACCATCTTGTTGTAAGCCTGCACCAGCACTCCCAGCTCATCCTTGGTGTTGCGGTAGTTGATATGCTGCTTCTGTAGGCCGTCCACAGTCAGCGACGCCATCTTGCTCCTGATCTCGGTCAGAGGCCTTGAGATGGAGTTGGCGAACACGAGACCTATGATGAGGCCTGCCAGCAGGATGAGCAGATAGATGTTCACGATAGTTGCCACCGACTGCAGCGCATCGGCCTGCAGCTCGGACCTCGTAGATATGTACGGGATGTTCGCCACGGCCACCAGGGAGCCGTCGACATTGAATAGCGGAGCGTAGATGGACAGGTAGCGGTTGCCCGCGATGACCTCCTCGGCGATATATCTGGACGCGTCTTTCTTGACAATATTGTAGTAAGCGTCGTGGTTCATACGGGAGCCCATAATGAACTGCTCGAACAGCTCGGGCTTGGTGGAGCGGATCAGCGAGCCGTGGGTGTCGTAGAGGTTGACGTCGCTCTGCGTGTTGACCGCCACCCTCTGCATAGCCTCGTACAGCTGAGGGATGTTCATATCGCTGTAGCGCAGGGTGTACTGGCAGAACTCCGACAGGGTGGCCTGCACGATGGTCATCTTGCTTTCCATCTGCTCCTCGTTGTTCGCCCTCGTCCTGCTCAGGGTGTAGAAGATGGTGCCGACGCCCACGCAGATCAGGGCCGACGCCAGCGAGATCACGATCAGGAAGGTTATCTTGCGTTTGAAGGAGTGGGCCGGCAGGTTCAGCAGCGAGCGGCGCCGCATTCCGTGCGTTCCCACCATATTCACGAAGAAGAACAGCAACAGCAGGTATGACAGCGACACGAAGTACGAATACTCGGGCACTACCGCCCTCGAAATCACGATGACGTCTTCGTCGGTAAGCTTGTTGACGAAATGCAGGTAACCGTCCGAATGGACGACGTGGTAGCCTGTCTCAACGTCCGAGTATGTATTGCGGGCGGGATAGTTGAAGTCGCCCGACGACGAAACAAGCCTGCCTGCGGAATACTTGGCGTAGGAATACTGCTCGGGAATCGACGAGCTGACATTGTCGGTGGTCATCATACCCTCGGGGTAGATGAAGGTGCCGCTCTGGGATTTGCGTACTATCTCGATGTACAGCCTGGCAGTCTGGTAGGTTTGGTAGTTCATATAGGTGAACAGGCCGATGTAGACCGTCTTGCCGTAGTAGTTGTTCATATAGAAGAAGCGGGAAGTCGGAGCCAGCTGCACGCCGTAGCGGGCGATCTCGTCGCTGTAGAAGTCGTAGCAGTCCACCACCTGCGTATACTTGTCGATGAGCAGCTTGCTGTTGCTCTCGCAGGTCGTCACCGCGATGTCGTATTTCTGGCTGAAATTGCTGTAGAGATAGCGCTCAAGTATCCTGTTGCGGATGATGTCCGTGCCACCTTCCGGCCAGTAACTGAGCATTCCGATCAGCTGGTCGGAAGCTATGGGATTTTCAATCTCGCGCAGCTGGATTTCTAGGGACAGGTCGCGTTCCACGGCCATACGGTTCGTCCGCACGAGGTTGGTCCTCATCTCCTTCTCCTTGCCGTATACCGTCACCGCGGTGGCAGTGAACAATGCGACGACGAGGGAATAGACCAGAACGCCCTTGAGGGAAGTGACCTTCATCCTGTCCTGCCAGCCCCAGGCCATTACGGCAATCTGAAGGACCAGCAGCAGGGCCAGGAAGAGCAGTGCGTAGAACAGATAGCTCACGATGGAATAGACCGACAGTTCGGTGAGCCTGTACATTGAAAGCACGATGCTCGAGTTCAGTATCAGCGAGCGCAGAGTGAGGTATATATATGCAGCCAACGCCACGGCTGCAGCCGTAAGCGCAACGGCGATCGCCTTCCGCACCGTCTTTCCTGAAGAAAGTATCCTCCTGTAGATGATCTTCCTTATCATAAAGCCGGAGAATATGGCCAGTATTATGTAGAGATGGAAGGCAAGCATACTGGCGAACGAGCTGAACCAGCCGGTGTCGGCGTAAAGCAGCGGCGAGAAGATGGACGCATCGGTGTTGACGTTGCGGAACAGCACCATCGAATACACGAGTTCGAGCGTCATTACGGCTATCGTGGCCAGGAAAGACAGCCTGCTGCGCTTGCGGTAATGGAAGATGAACACCGCGACAAGAATGAGAGCGAAGGCCACGAAGCGCAGGGAATAGTCGCGGTACATAACCGTCGAGTCAGCAGCCGGTATGATGGAGAAAAGCGGAGCGCCGTCCTCCCCGTGCACGAACACCCCGTTGTTCTCGTCAAGGGTTGAAGACGTGAAGCCCTTGCTCATATGGAGCGAAGGGTTCATCTTGCTTATGATCTGCATATTGTCGGAGGGGTACTCGTCCTTTATGCGGATGCCGGTGATGATCTTGGTCGTGCCGCTGGTGTATGAACGCACGACATACCACGAAAGACCAAGGTTTATATAACTGTCCTTTTCGGTGACATAAGCCAGCGGAGTGTTGAAGAGGTTGTCGTTGCTCATAAAGTGCAGACGGTACCACAGCGGCGCCACGTCTACCTCATCGTTGCTTATCGAGAATTCGTTGACCCAGGACTGCAGGGTGTCGGCATTGTAGCGGTAGAGCACCATATCGTCGGGGAAGCCCGGAAGCAGGATCCATTCATCTATCGGCATTTCCTGCACCTGGCGGACATACCTGTCCATCTGTTTCTGCTTCTTGAGCAGATGCCTCTCCACTCTGGCCACCTGTCTTGCATCGATCCCCTGAGCCGCCGGAGGGATGAACGACAGCAGGAACGTCAGCAGCGCCGCTGCTGCAAGAGCGATGGTTATGTATCTGGTGTTTACCTTCATTCGTGGTGGTACGGTTCCCTTTCAATTATAGTGAATGCCCTGTACAGTTGCTCGAGGAATATCAGTCGGACCATCTGGTGCGAGAAGGTCATCCTGGAGAGGCACATACTGCTGTCGGCCCTGTCATAAACTTTTTTGCCGAAGCCCATACTGCCGCCGATGACGAAAACTATATTCCTGGAACTGTGGGCGAACTTTTGCTCCAAATGTTGTGCCCAACTGCTCGATGTGAACTCTTTTCCTCTCTCGTCCAGCAGTATGCACTCGTCCGAGTCAGACAGGTTCTTGAGGATCAGCTCAGCTTCCTTCTCCTTCAGCTGCTCCTTGCTTAGGCTTCCTGCGCCCTTCAGGGCAGGAATTGTCACCATCTCGAAACGGCAGTAATGCTGAAGTCTGGCACGATAGATGTCTATGCCTTCGCAAAGATATTTTTCATCGGTCTTGCCGACAACTATCACTTTTATAGTCATTTCGGGATGTTTTCTATTCGTTTATGCAAATTTAAGATATCTGGCTTGATTTTTGTTAAATTTGCTGCGTTGAATTAATCACAGCTATGAGAAAATCATTGTTTCTTGTAACACTTGCTTTCGCGATCGTGCCGGTTCTGACATCGGCTCAGACCGTTACATCTGTCCAGATGCAACTCCAGCCCACTCAGACGGCCAGTCAGAGCCAGCAGAGCCAGTCCCAGAGTTCCACTGACGTTTTCACATCCATCGGCAAATACATCGAGGCCGGCGATTCGGAGAAACTCTCAGCCTGGTTCGCAGACAATCTTGAGCTCGACATCACCGGTTCAGTCAACAGCTGCACCCGCAGCCAGGCCAAGCTCATAATGAAGAATTTCTTCAACAACAACACTCCCAAGAAATTCAGCATCATCCACAAGAGCGGCCGTCCGCCGATGTCTTACGCAGTGGGCAGCCTCAGCGCCGGAGCCGAGAAGTTCAGAGTGATCATCTACGTACGCACTGACGACGGCAAGAATTCCATCCAGCAGCTCAGGATAGAAAAAGACTAGGATATGCGTCGATTCCTTATAATGCTAGTGACGGCCGCTGCGGTCGTCACTTCTTGCAATAACAGCACCCCGGACCCCGTGGCAGCCGCCATCGAGGCCGCCGCAATGAAAGGCGAAGAGGGTGACTACAGCTTCCGCATCAGCAACCTTGCCAAAGTCGACTCAACCACCTTCCGCACTGAGCTGGAACACCGCAAGGACGTCTTCCGCGTCAAGCAGCAGGCCGAGGAGAAGCTATACCTGAAATACACCAACGAACATAAGCCCAAGACTGCCGAAAGCCACCGTCTGGCGATGGAGAAGGCAGTAGCCAATCTGGCGTTTGTGGAGGGACTGGAGCAGCAGATGGCTGCCCGGCTGGACGACATAGCTTACTATGACTATGTCTTCTCGGGCTATTCTCAGACGGCTGAGGGGCGTATGACATACGACAATGTCTATGTGACCGTCACTCCCGCCTGCGAAGTGCTGACGATGACGGCCAACGCCAAAGACCTGCACAAAGGCACCGGCCGGGTCATCCCCGGCTATCTCGAAGGAATCTCTTCAGAAGAATAGACCCGTTTATTTCTGGCGGATATAGATCTGCAGAGGGCAGCCCGTGAAGTCGAAGTGCTCGCGGAGCTTGTTCTCCAGGAAGCGTTTGTAAGGATCGCGGATGTACTGCGGCAGATTGCAGAAGAACGCGAACGAAGGCGCTGCCGTCGGAAGCTGGGTGATGTACTTGATCTTGATGTACTTTCCTTTCCAGGCAGGCGGCGGGTAGTTGTCAATCTCCTGCAGCATTATCTCGTTCAGCTCCGAAGTAGGAATGCGCTTGGAGTAGTTGTCGTAGACCTTCGCCACTGCGTCGAGCACGTCCATTATGCGCTGCTTGTTGACCACTGACGTAAATATCACCGGTATGTCGTCGTTTGGAGCGATCTTGCGCAACACCGCCTCGCGGTATCTGGCCAGGGTGTTGCTGTCCTTGGTGACAAGGTCCCACTTGTTTATGACGATCACGCAGCCCTTGCGGTTGCGCTGGATGATGTTGAAGATGGACATATCCTGACTCTCGAGGCCCGACTGGGCGTCCACCATCAGTATGCAGACGTCGGAATTCTCGATGGCGCGGATGCTGCGCAGCACCGAATAGAACTCCAGGTCTTCAGTCACCTTCGATTTCTTGCGGACTCCTGCGGTGTCGACGAGGGTGAACTCGTGGCCGTATTTGTTGTAATATGTGCTGATGGAGTCCCTCGTGGTGCCGGCGACCGGAGTTACTATGTTGCGGTCCTCACCCAGCAGGGCGTTGGTCAGCGAAGACTTGCCGACATTCGGCTTGCCGACTATGGCGATGCGCGGGATGGCGTTCTCTTCTTCCACCTCTTCCTTGATCGTAGAATCTCCCGGGAGCTTGGCGACGATCTCGTCGAGAAGGTCACCGGTGCCGCTGCCGGTAGCTGCGGAGATGCTCCAGGGCTCTCCGAGGCCGAGGGCGTTGAATTCGTAAGTGCCGAATATCTTGTCGCCGGAATCGACCTTGTTCACGGCAAGCACCACGGGCTTGCGGCTGCGGCGCAGCACGTCGGCTATCTCGGCGTCGAAGTCAGTGATGCCGGTAGCAACTTCCACGAGGAAAAGCACGAGGTCGCACTCCTCTATGGCGATGAGCACCTGCTTGCGGATCTCGCTCTCGAAGACATCGTCGCTGTTGGTGGTGAAACCGCCGGTGTCGACTACCGAAAATTCGTGGCCGCACCATTCGCAGCGGCCGTAATGACGGTCGCGGGTCACGCCCGACGTGTCGTCCACTATGGCCTGGCGCATACCGACAAGGCGGTTGAAAAGCGTCGACTTGCCCACGTTGGGACGTCCTACTATTGCTACAAGATTCATTGTCTGTCTTTAGATTGAAGGAGTGGCGTACAGGAGCACGTCGTCCTTGGTTATCGTGTTTCCGCAGAGGATAAGCAGCCTCTCGACCACATTGCGCAACTCGCGGATATTGCCGGTCCAGGGGAGCTTGCGGAGCTCATCGAAAGCTTCGGGGGCTACCTTGGGCTCGGGCTTGCCGCTCTCCGCGCAGATGCTGCTGATGAAATGGTTCACCAGCAGCGGAATGTCGTCGGCTCTCTCCGCCAGCGTCGGGACGTGGATCACGATGACGCTGAGACGGTGGTAGAGGTCCTCGCGGAAGGTGCCTTTGGCTATCTCCTCCGTGAGGTTCTTGTTGGTGGCGGCGATGACGCGTACGTTGACGCTGATGTCCTTATCTCCGCCGACTCTCATAAGCTTGTTCTCCTGAAGCACTCGCAGCACCTTGGCCTGGGCTGCTAGGCTCATATCGCCTATCTCGTCGAGGAAGAGGGTGCCGCCGTCGGCCTGCTCGAACTTGCCTTTATGCTGCTTGACGGCAGATGTGAAGGAGCCTTTCTCGTGTCCGAACAGCTCGCTTTCGATGAGCTCGCTGGGGATTGCCGCGCAGTTGACCTCGATGAACGGCATCGAAGCCCTCTGGCTCTGGCTGTGGAGGTTGTGGGCCACAAGCTCCTTGCCGGTGCCGTTGGAGCCGGTGATGAGCACGCGGGCGTCGGTGGCGGCCACGCGGGAGATCACGTCCTTGATGTGCCTGATGGCCTCGCTCTCGCCGATGATTTCGTAGCGCGAATCGACCTTCTTCTTGAGGATCTTGGTCTCCTTGACGAGGGTCGACTTGTCGGTGGCGTTCTTCAGGGTGATGAGAATGCGGTTCAGATCGAGCGGCTTCTGGATGAAGTCGTATGCTCCCTTCTTGATGCAGTCCATGGCAGTGTCGATGTCACCGTGGCCGGAAATCATTATGATGGGAGTCTCGTTGTCGCTGTCGGCCAGGGCGGCAAGGACTTCCAGACCGTCCATATTGGGCATTTTGATATCGCAGAATATAGCATCGTAGGCATCATTCTGAGCCATTTCAAGGCCCTGCTTGCCGTCTTCGGCAGTGGATATTGTGTGCCCTTCGAACTCGAGGATTTCCTTGAGCGTGTTGCGGATGGGACGGTCGTCGTCGATCACCAGAATCTTCATACTCTTAAAAATTTGGGTAAAGATAGATATTTTTTAAGTATTTTTGTTTGTTAAGCTTTTGATACGATGTCCAGGAAAATCATCATTGCAATAGACGGTTACTCATCTACCGGCAAAAGTACCTTCGCAAAACTCATAGCCCGCAAGACTGGATACCTCCATCTCGACTCAGGCGCCGTCTACAGGGCCGTCACCCTGTTCGGCATCCGCGGCGGGTGGATCGACGCAGACAACAACATAGACACGGCGAGCCTTCGCACCGCGATGCGTCAGCTGCGGGTTTCGCTGCGCCCCGACACATACATCAACGAAGAGAACGTCGAAGGGCTCATCCGCCAGATGGACGTTTCCAACGCCGTCAGCCCCGTGTCGGCTCTCGGTTTCGTGCGTGAGTTCGTAGACCGCCTGCTGCGCCGCTACGGCAAGAAGGGCGGCATAGTGATGGACGGCCGTGACATCGGCACAAACGTCTTCCCCGACGCCCAGCTCAAGATCTTTATGACCGCCGACGACAAGGTTCGCGCACAGCGCCGCTATGACGAGATGGTCGCAGGCGGCAAGGAAGTGACTTTCGAGGAAGTGATGAAGAACATCCAGGACCGCGACTACAAGGACACCCATCGCGAGATCTCTCCCCTGCGCCAGGCTCCCGACGCCATCGTGCTCGACAACACCGATATGACGCTCGAGCAGGAGATGGACTGGTTCACCGACCTGATGCGCACCAAGTTCGGCATAGAGCTCAAATGAATCTCACCATAGAAATAGACAGCGGTTCAGGCTTCTGCAACGGAGTGGTACGCGCCGTGAGGAAGGCTGAAAGCTACCTTGACGAGCACCGGCGGCTCTACTCCCTCGGCGCAATGGTCCACAATGCCCAGGAAATCGAGAGGCTGGCGGCCAAAGGGCTGCAGACCATCGATATCGACCGGATGGCTTCCATCCGGGGCGAAGTGGTGCTGGTCAGGGCGCACGGCGAGCCCCCATCAACTTACGATCTGGCCCGGCGCAACGACATCACGGTCATCGACTGCACCTGTCCGGTGGTCCTGCAGCTCCAGAAAAAAGTGGCGGCCGCCTATGGCAAAGTGCATTCGCAGGGCGGCACGCTGGTCATCTTCGGCAAGAAAGGCCACGCCGAGGTGAACGGACTGGTGGGGCATACTGAAGGGAATGCGGTCGTGGTCGAGAGCATCGCCGAGCTGGACGGCATCGACTTCAGCAAGCCAGTGGCCCTGTTCTCGCAGACCACCAAGGACACTGAGGAATACGCTGCACTGACCGAGGCCTGCCGCCAGCGAAGCGCTCAGAGCGGCGGTGCGTTCGAGTCTTACGACACCATCTGCCGCCAGGTGGCCGGACGCCACGCAGCCCTCGCCCGGTTCGCCAGCTCGCACGACGTGATACTTTTCGTGAGCGGCCGGGAGAGTTCCAACGGCAATGTGCTCTACAAGCTCTGCCACAAGTACAACCCCCGCACCTACTGGGTGGAGAACAACCAGGTTCCGGCCAGCCTCTTCCGCGACGGGGACAGCGTCGGTATCTGCGGAGCTACCTCAACTCCCCGTTGGCAATTGGAAGAATTATATTTACATTTGCAGGCAGAAATAATAAACAAACAATAAACGACAATATATGGCAACAACTGCTGACTTCAAAAACGGTCTTTGTCTTGATTTCAACGGCAAGCCCGTTTCAATCGTATGGTTCCAACACGTCAAACCCGGCAAGGGTCCGGCATTCGTAAAGACAAAACTCCGCAATCTCGAAAACGGCAGGATTCTCGAAAAGACCTACAGCGCCGGTGAGAAAGTAGACCTCATCACCGTCGAGCACAGGCCCTATCAGTTCCTCTACAAAGACGAAGACGGTTACAACTTTATGCACACCGAAACCTTCGAGCAGGTACACCTCGGTTTCGATATGATCGAGAACGCAGACCTTATGAAGGAAGGCCAGGAAGTGGAGATGATCTTCCACGCCGACGAAGAGAGGTGCCTCACTTGCGAGCTTCCCACCTACGTGGAGCTTGAGGTGACTTACACCGAGCCCGCCGTCAAGGGTGATACCGCTTCTACCAACGCACTGAAAACCTGCACCCTCGAGACCGGTGCCGAGATTATGGTTCCGCTCTTCATCAACCAGGGCGACAAGATCAGGGTCAACACCGTTGACCGCAGCTACGGCGAGCGCGTAAGATAGTCCTCCCGCAAGTTGCAACGAAAAAGGCGGCTCCCTGAGGGACCGCCTTTTTTCGTGTCATAACAACGGCGCTTAGTAAACCTTCAGCTCGCCGATTTCCACGCCCTGGGCGCCGGCTGTCACGATGATGACTTCCTTGCCCTTCTTGTTCACTACGTAGGAAGGTTCGTCGATGAAGGTGTGGCTGTGGCCGCCGACGATGATGTCTATGTCCGAAGACTCGGCAGCCATCACGTGGTCAGAGGGACGGTCGTAGTCGCCTCCGTTGAATCCGAGGTGCGACAGGAAGATCACCATATCGCATTTCTCCTGATTCTTGAGGTAGTCGGCCCATTTGTTCACCTCGGCCACTGTGTCGAGATGCTCCATATTCTTGATGTAGTCGTACATCACATTGCTTTCGAGATATGAAGTGGCACCCACGATGCCTATCTTCATACCGGCGCGCTTGACGATGGTGTACGGTTTCACATAAGGCTCAAGGGGTGTGCCCTTCACGCCGTAGTTGCACATCAGCACCGGGCAGGCCGAAGTGGAAATCCTGCGGGCAAGCTCTTCAAGGCCGTTGTCGAACTCGTGGTTGCCGAGGGTGATGGCGTCATATCCGAGAGCGTTCATCAGCTCCTGCTCCAGGTCGCCCTTGGCCACCGTGAAGTACGGAGTTCCCTGGTTGTAGTCTCCGGCGTCCAGAAGCAGCACTTTCTTTTTGCCGTAATGGGCGCGTACGCTGTCGATGAACTGCAGCCTGCGGTCCACTCCGCCAAGGCCTTCGTTGCGGCCCGTGCGCAGAGGTTCGATCTGGCTGTGGGTGTCATTTGTGTGAAGTATCACCAGACGCTGGGCGTCTGCCGCAGAAAATGTCAGGCAAGCGGCTGCCAAAATCAGAAATAACTTTTTCATAGCTTAGTTCCTCTCCACGTTTTTGATTACCACACGACCGTCCATCTTCGGGTCGATCTTCTTGCCCTGAGCCGTAAGGCTCTTGATATGGTCCACGACAGCGTCGCGGATCAACACGTCGGTGTCGATGACCTTGTCGGCATAAGTGCCTATCCTCGAACCGTCACCTCCGTCGAGCAGGAAGTTGATGGTGGCGAAGTTGTAGGTCTTGTTGGGGTCGAGGGGCTTGCCGGCGATGTTGAACTTGGTGATGCGGTAGTTGTCGATGACCAGTTCCACGCCGCTCAGACACTCCACATAGCCCTTCTTGGCATAATTGTCAAAGAACTGGCGGAGCTTGGATCCCTTGACCTTGCAAACTACGATGTCGTTCTCGAAGGGAAAGATCGAGAAGATGTCGTACACCCTCACGTCGCCCTTGGGCATCGCCGTGCGGATGCCGCCGTAGTTGGTCATAGCCAGCTGCACCGGCTCTCCGATTTCCTTTTCAGCCCTCGCGCGAATTACGTCGGCCGCAAAGTTGGAAAGCTCGCTCTCCGGCCCTCTGCGGCTCTCGATGATCCTGTCGGTGTAACCGATGATCTCCATCAGCGGCGCTACCTGGGGCTCATACTTCGAAATGATGTCGACGGCGGTCATATCGCTGCCGTTGTCATAGCGGGAATCCATATAGTGGTACTGCCAGGCGTACTCGAACTCTCCGCTTTTGCGGCCGCACGCCACGAGTGTCAGGCAGGCGGCCATTATCAATAAAACTTTTCGCATATCTATTTTTTGCTTTTCATCCATTTGTAGAGGTCCTTGAAGCTGGCCTTCTTGCCGTACATCAGGATTCCGACGCGGTATATCCTGGCGGAAAGGTAGGTCACGAAGACGAAGGTCAGCAGAAGCAGGGCTATCGAAAGCGCGAGCTGCCAGCCGGGCACAACGCCGAAGGGAAGCCTTGCGAGCATCACCATCGGGGAGGTGAAAGGAATGATGGACGCCCAGAAGGACAGGCCGCTGCTCGGATGCTGGAAGGTGTGGAGCATTATGAACAGACCCAGCATCAGCGGGATGGTGATAGGCATCGCCAGCTGGCCTGTGTCGGCCTCGTTGTCAACTGCCGAACCGACAGCTGCGAACATAGAAGCGTAGAGCAGGTAGCCCAGCAGGAAGTAGATGAGGAAGAATACCAGCAGATACGGGATGTTCAGGCTGGCCAGGCCGCCGAGGATGCCGTTGGCCACAGATCCTGCCACAGCATCGGTAGCCTCCGCCGCACCGGGAACCGCTGCAGCGCCTGATGAGAGCAGGTCAGCTCCGAACAGCGCACCGCCGGCAGACACGAGCAGCAGGGTCAGCACTATCCATATTATGAACTGCGTCAGAGCCACGCCGGCCACACCGATGATCTTGCCCATCATAAGCTCGAAGGAGCTGACTGATGAAACCACGACCTCGACGATACGGTTCGACTTCTCCTCGATGACGCCTCTCATAACCATATTGCCGAACATAAAGGTGAACATATAGATGAGGAAGCTCATTATGTAGGCCATAATCATATAGGCTTCCACCGAGTCTGCCTTCTCGCCGCCGTCACTGGTCAGGGTAAGGGCCTCGACAGGCACGTCGGTCTTCACTTTGGCCATTATGTCTTCGTAGCCCACGATGTCGTAGGCTTTCAGTTTGTAGTCGCGCACGGCAGTCTCCACCTTGCGGGAGATGGACGACTTGTCTTCAAGGCTGACTGGCTCCTTGCTGTAGGTTGTCACTGAGACGTTGTTGTCAGCATCCAGCCCGGAAACCACCACCAGCACGTCGATGCCCAGGTCGTCGAAACCGGCCTTCATCTGCTCGATGTCGGCATTCGTGTCCGCGAAGCTGTATTCCACCTTCTCGCCGCTTTGGAAATAGGGCTGCACGAGTCCGGAGCGGTCGACGAGCATCACCTTCTGCTGGTCCCTGCCCTGATAGAGCATTATGACCGAAGGAATGAGGATCAGCACAGCCATAAAGACCGGCGTAAGGAGAGTGGTGAGTATGAAGGATTTCTTCTTGACCCTTGTGGTGTACTCACGGCCGATGATAATACCTATTTTGTTCAGATTCATATCTTTTCCTCCTGTGATTGACCTCCGACAAGCTTGATGAAGATGTCGTTCATCCTCGGTATCAGCCTTCTGAAGGAGGTGATTTCCACTTCGTCATTGAGTTCTGCGATTACGTCCCTCGGGGTGAAGCCCTCGTTGATGTTGAGGACTGCGCGGCGTTCGTTCTTGTGCTGGTCGTCCAGATAGATGGAGTATGAACGGCCGGCCGGAACT
>JAFXPV010000113.1 GCA_017527625.1 Bacteroidales bacterium
CTTCAGGAGAAAGACTTCCCCATAAAGATGACAGCATATACGCCCTGCTTCAGGCGCGAGGCAGGTTCCTACGGAAAAGACGTACGCGGCCTGAACAGGCTCCATCAGTTCGACAAGGTCGAGATCGTACAGCTCAGCCTTCCCGAGAAATCTTACGAGGCACTTGACGGAATGGTAGCCCACGTGGAGAAGCTCGTCCGCAGCCTTGAACTTCCGTTCCGCATTCTCCGTCTCTGCGGCGGCGATATGAGTTTCACATCAGCCATCACATACGACTTCGAAGTTTATTCAGAGGCCCAGAAACGCTGGCTGGAGGTCAGCTCTGTTTCGAACTTCGAATCATATCAGGCCAACAGGCTCAAACTGAGATATAAGGACGCCAACGGCAAGATGACTCTCGCCCACACTCTCAACGGCAGTTCGCTCGCACTTCCCCGCATCGTTGCCGCCCTTCTGGAAAACAACCAGACAGAGAATGGCATCGTAATCCCCGAGACACTCAGACCATACACAGGCTTCTCCATCATCGACTGATGAATGCCTCTCAAAGAATAATAATGGGTATTGACCCCGGAACCAATCTCTTGGGCTTCGGGGTCATTCTCGTTGATGCGAACAGCGTCCATCTCGTCGATATGGGAGTGGTAGACCTGCGCAAGGTCAAGGACCACTTCACCAAGCTGGAGCACATCCTCCGCGAAACCGGTGAACTGATGGACAAATATGCCCCCGACGACATCGCCATCGAGGCTCCGTTCTACGGCAAGAACCCCCAGGTGATGCTCAAGCTCGGAAGGGCTCAGGGCGCCGCGATAGCCGCAGCCCTGTCGCGCCAGATTCCGGTGTACCAATATGCCCCGAGAAAAATCAAGATGGCCATAACCGGCAAGGGAGCCGCCTCCAAGGAGTAGGTCAAGGCTATGGTCGAGCACACTATGGACGTCAAGCTCGACATCAAGCATCTCGACGCATCAGACGCTGTGGCCATCGCAATGTGTCATTTCTACCAGCTCACCAATCCCCTCAAGGATGACGGCGCTCCCACCAACTGGAAGCAATTCGTAGAAATGCACTCCGAAAGAGTAAAAAAATCTTAGTCGTCATTTTACTTTTGGCCTTGTAGATAGTCTAAATAGGCAAAAGAAAATAACAGCAATCACTTATTATGTCCAAGAAATTCAGATTTCTAATTGCAACCCTCTGTGTATTATTCTTCTCCACAGGTCTTGCAAATGCCCAAAGGCACAACGTAAAAGCCGTGTTGGTAGATGAAGAAAACGGCAATCCGGTAGAATTCGCAACCGTAAGTCTCTATGACGAAGAAAAAGAAGAGACAGTCACCTATGCCCTTACCGACAGCAAGGGTATGGTTGAGATCAAAAAAGTAAAAGCCGGTAAATACACTTTCAAAGGCGAACTTCTCGGTTATGACCCCTACACCACCGAGATTGAGATAACCGACAAGGATATCGACCTTGGCACCCTCAAGATGAAAGTTGCAGTCAACTTCCTTGAAGGAGCGACAGTCACCGACGTCGGAAACCCTATTATCATAAAGAAAGACACCATCGAGTACAACGCTTCGGCATTCAAAACCACCGACAGCGATATGTTGTACGAATTGCTGAAGAAACTCCCGGGCGTGGAGGTCAGCAGCGACGGTACCATCACCGCCAACGGCAAGACGATCGACAAGATCACCGTCGACGGCAAGACCTTCTTCATGGACGACCCTCAGCTGGCAGTCAAGAACATTCCCGCAAAGATCATTGAGAAAGTGAAAGTGCTTGAGAAGGCATCTGAGGAATCAGAATTCACCGGCATCAATGACGGCCGCGAGGAATATGTCATCGACGTCGGAGTGAAGCAGGGTATGATGAACGGTTGGATCGGCAACCTCTCTGCAGGCATCGGTAGCGACCTTCGCCTCGGCGATGAGATCCCTGACGGTCAGACATTCAGCGATGCAAACGACATTCGTTTCAACGGCAATGCAATGATTGCACGCTTCGGCTCCAACGACCAGATAGCCCTCATCGGTAACGGCAACAACGCCAACAACATGGGCTTCGGCGGCGGTGGAATGATGGGCGGCGGAATGGGCCGTGGCGGCGGACGAGGCGGAATGGGCGGCGGCATCAGGACCACATATATGGGTGGTGTCAATGCCAGCCACACCTGGGGCGAAGACAACGAGCTCGCCGGCAACTACCGCTTCAGCGGAAACAACAACCTGGTTGAAACCCAGTCGCACAAAATCACTTTCCTGAAGAACGGCACATCGATCATAAGCGACGAAGCTGAGACCAACAGGAACAACCAGAACTCACACGGCGGCAGCGTCCGTCTCGAATGGGACATCACTGAGAACACTTCTATCGTGTTCGAGCCGCAGATCAGCTACAGCTACGGAGACTTCCTCCAGGAGTCAGACTTCATAACTGACAACGGAAACAAGGACGGTTCAGTGTCTACAGCCAAGGTCAACGACGGTTACACCAAGAACTTCGGAGACAACAACTCACTCTCAACCAGCGGCAGCTTCCTGTTCCGCCAGAGGCTCGGCAAGGCCGGACGTTCTCTCACCCTGAATGTCAACTACAGCCTGTCAAAGAACAACACTGACGGTTTCAACCAGTCAATCACCAATATCTACAAGAATAACGTCCTCGACAGCATCTCTGCAGTTGACCAGTTCTACAACCAGCTGAGCAATTCGCAGAACATCGGCAGCAGGCTCACCTTCACCGAGTATCTCGGAGGCGACTTCTTCCTGCAGGCCAACTACAACATCAACTACCGTAACAGCGTATCCACCAAGGACACCTGGAACAAGGATGCAGCAGGCAACTACACCGTCAAGGACATTATGTATTCCAATGAGGTTGTCAACAACAGTCTGGAGCAGACCATCGGTGCAAACCTAATGAGACAGACCGATCAGCTGACTCTTTCAATCGGTGCTTCAGTCATCCCGAGCAAGAGTGAAAGCAAGACTACCTATAACGGCAAGACTACCACAATCCCCCAGAACGTGCTCAACTGGTCGCCTAACGCCCGTATCCAGTACGAAATCAGCGACTACAGCGACTTGAGGATCAACTATCAGGGTCGTACTTCACAGCCCAGCGTAAACCAGTTGAACCCTGTTGAAGACAACACTAACCCTCTGAGCATCAATCGCGGTAACCCCGGCCTGACTCCCTCATTCACCCACAATGGAAGCGCCGAACTCTTCAAGAGCAATCCCGCCAAGTTCTCTTCATTCAATGCACGTATCGGCGGTACCTACACTAAGGACGGTATCGTGAACGGAAGCTGGACAGTGCCCCAGACCGGTGTGACCTATTCAGTTCCTATGAACGCAGGTCGCGGAAGCTACTCACTCAACGGTAACTTCACATTCAACTCACCGATCATGAGAAGCAATTTCTCAGTATCTACCTTCACTAACGCAATGTTCTCAAGTTCTGTATCATATGTAGGTATTCCCGACAAACTGGATCCGAACTCAGCATCGTCTTACCTCAACAAGGACAACTACGACGAGAACATCTACAACACTCTTAACATCAGCGAGACTCTCCGCTTCACCTACCGCAACGACTACATCGAGGCAATCATCGGTGGAAGCACAAACTATCGCAAGTCATTCTACTCAATCACTACTGCCAACGTGAAGCCGACCTGGGACAACGCAGTTACAGCAAGCTTCAATGCAACGATGTTCAATGGTCTGACCAACTTCGTAACCGATGCAAGCTACAACTTCTACAACGGTTATGCTGAAGGATACAACCAGCCGAAACTCATCTGGAACGCATCAATCCTCCAGACCATCCTCGGCGGAAGGGCAACAGTTTCCCTCTCAGTCAACGATATCCTCAACCAGCAGAAGAGCATCAGCAAGCAAATCACTGACAACTACGACCTCACTAGCAGGACCAACACTCTCGGTCGTTACTTCCTCGTAAGCTTCACCTACCGCTTCGGCACCTTCGGCGGCCAGCGTGGTGGCGGCTTCGGCGGCGGAAGAGGCGGCTTCGGCGGCGGTCGCGGCGGCCGTGGCGGAATGGGCGGCTTCGGCGGTGGAATGGGCGGCGGATTCCGCGGCGGATTCTAACCGACACCACCAATCAGACAACAAAAAGACCGGTTCGCAGGAACCGGTCTTTTTTATATGTATTATTTGGTCAGGATCAGTAAATCTTACCTACAATCCAGAGCATTAGCCTGGTCGGAAGCAGGCGGACAAGGAGGCCGATGGCCTTGTAATCGATGCGGGGAGTCGACGTGGGAGCCATCCTGCGACGCTGCAACTGTCTGAGGACTGCCTTTGCTATCTTGTCGGGGTTCATACCGTTCTGTTCGTCGTGCTCCATACGGCCGACGGATTCTTTTGTCTTCTTGAAATAGACTGAGCTTTCGTCATCGGAAGCCTTGACAAATTTGCGTGCTGCAGTGAAGCCTGTCTTGGTATCACCGGGAAGGATGCTGCAGCATTGGATGCCGAAAGGCTTGAGTTCGAGCCGCAGAGCTTTGGTGTAAATCAGCACGGAAGCCTTGACGGCGCTGTAGAAAGCCTGGAAAGGAATAGGCACCACCGCGGCTACTGACGAAATGGTGATGATGCGGCCGAAGCCTTGGGCTCGCATAGGCTCAAGGACTGCCCTGATGGTGCGGTGTGCACCCCAGAAACAAGTTTCGAACTGGTATTTCCCCTCCTCCACCGTAGTCTGCTCTATCGCACCTGCCACACCGTTGCCGGCATTGCACACAACTGCATCGATATGACCGTCAACCGCCAGGATCCTGTCGACTGCAGCCTTGACGCTGGCTTCATCGTTCACATCCATTACCAGAGGGGTCACGTTCGCCAGCGAGCCGTCTTCCAGAGTGCCGCGGCGTGAAGCGGCCCATACACGCATACCGGCATTGCTGAGCAGCCGGACGATGGACGCACCGATACCGGAACTACCGCCCGTTACCAGCACGACATTGACTTTGGTCGATGCCATTCTTAGATTACTCCGTATTTCTTGAAAACTTTATGGATCTTCTCAAGGGCATAATCTACGTGCTCCTGAGTATGTGTCGCCATCAGAGAGAAGCGGATGAGGGTGTCCTGGGGAGGAACCGCAGGAGCTACGACAGGATTGACGAAAAGGCCTACAGGCTCTTCTGCCAGCAGTTCCTGGGTAATCATAAACGTCTTCTCGTTGTCGCGGATGAACAGCGGGATGATAGGTGTAGAAGTGTTGCCTATCTCGCAACCCATATCCCTGAACCCTTTGATTGCATAATTGGTCAGATCCCAAAGATGCTGGATACGCTCAGGTTCCGACAGCATTATGTCAAGAGCCGCATTGGCTGCACCGATTGCAGCGGGAGTGGCACTTGCGCTGAAGATATATGAACGGGCGTTGTGGCGGATGTAATTGGCTATGTCGTGGTTGCAGGCAATGAAACCGCCGAGGGAAGCGAAAGATTTGCTGAAGGTGGCCATAACAAGGTCGATGTCTTCAGTGACGCCCTCGGCATAGCAGAGTCCTTGGCCATTGGGGCCGAAGACGCCCATACTGTGGGCCTCGTCCACCATTATCGATGCTTTATATTTCTTCGCCAGCTCTACCATCTGCTTGAGGGGCGCGAGGTCTCCTTCCATACTGAAAACGCCGTCGACTACTATCAATTTCAACTTGCTCGGGCGGCAGCGACGGAGCATCTTCTCCAGATGGTCCATATCATTGTGCCTGAACTTGAATATGGTAGACATACTCAGGCGCCTGCCTTCGATGATCGAAGCGTGGTCTCTCTCATCGATGAGCAGGTAGTCCTCCCTTCCGGTAAGACACGAAACCACGCCGAGGTTAACCTGGAAACCAGTAGAGAATATGATTGCCTCGTCTTTGCCCACGAATTTGGCCAGACGCGCCTCGAGGGCTTCGTGTATATCGAGAGAACCGTTGAGGAAACGGGAGCTGGCGCAGCCGGTACCGTACTTTTTGACGGCTTCGATGGCGGCTTCCTTCACCTTGGGATGATTGGTAAGTCCAAGATAACTGTTGGAACCATACATCAGGACCTTTCGTCCGTTTATTATCACTTCACAATCCTGCTCACTGGAAATAGGCCTGAAATAAGGATAGATACCTCTGTCTTTTAATTCATTCGGCAAGGTAAATTGAGCCAGTTTATCAGACAAAAGACTCATATTCAATAGTTTAGGTTAAAATCGTTAGCTTTTAGTACACTTTAGTCCAGCAAATTTAGTTTTTTTTCTCTATTTATTAACTTTGCGCCGCTAAAACCTAAACACTATGACCTCTACTTCAAGTGTAACGATAGTCCCTGTAGAAACGAAGAAACAACTCAGGCAGTTCATCAACTTTTCACTCGATCTCTATAAAGATAATCCTTATTATGTCCCGGAACTGGCTATGGACACGAAAGCCAGTCTGACGACTAACCCGGCACTTTCTTTCTGCCAGTGCCAGCCTTTCCTGGCCTATAAGGACGGCAAGGTGGCTGGACGCGTGGTGGCGCTGATCAACCCCCGCGCCAACGCTACCTGGAAGACAAATGACGTCCGTTTCAACTGGATTGACTTCATTGAAGATTACGAAGTATGCAAGGCATTGCTTGATGCCGTCGTAGCCTGGGGCAAGGAAAGAGGGATGGATGGTCTGGAAGGCCCCATCGGCTTCATCGACTATGACCGCGAAGGTTGTCTTGTCGAAGGCTTCGACAAGATGAGCACAATGTCCCTCGCTTTCTGCTACCCTTATTACTCCCAGTATTTCGACCGCTACGGTCTTGAAAAGAGCGTGGACTGGGTGGAATACCGCATTACGATGCCCGAGGAGACAGAGAGATTCACCCGCCTCGCAGAGGTCGTCGCCAAGCGTTACGACCTTCATCTCAAGATATTCAAAAACAACCGCGACCTTCTCAAGAACGGAGCCAAGGACATCTTCAAGCTCCTCAACGGCTGCTACGCCAAGCTTTACGGTTTCTCCCAGCTGGACGACGCCCAGGTCGACAACCTCATAAAGAACTACATCCCGTTCGTCGACGTCAACCTGCTCCCTACCATCTATGACAAGGACGGCAATATGGTCGGCTGCGCTATTATGATCCCGTCGCTGGCGAAGGCCATACAGAAAACCAGAGGTAAGCTTTTCCCCTTCGGCTGGTGGCATCTGGTCAAGGCGCTCTACCTGAAATACGACGATACCATCGAATTCCTGCTTGTCGGCGTAAGTCCCGAATTCCGGGGCAAGGGTCTCAATGCACTGATGGTCAGCAGCGTGTTCCCTTACGCCAAGAAGAAAGGCTTCAAGTATTGCGAGACGAACGCAAACCTCGAGACAAACCATAGCATCCAGGCTTTGTGGAAGTCTTTCGACCACGAGCTTGTCAAGCGGCGCAGGGCCTACATCAAGCACATCTAGCCTTCAATCCTGCTATGGCACAGACCACCAACGTGATGCGCCTGCTTACTGCGGCAGGCATTGATTTCATCACCCGCAGCTACGACCCTTCCACTACGGACGGGATGCTGGTGGCCCGGGCCCTCGAAGAAAACCCCGAACAGGTCTTCAAGACCCTTGTGACAGAAGCTGACGGAGGCGTCGGCACGGGCGGCCACGGATGCCAGCATTTCGTCTTCGTCATACCTGTCAACTGCTCACTTGACCTCAAGAAGGCAGCCAGGGCCGCAGGAGTCAAGAGCATCCAGATGATTAAGCAGAAAGAGCTTCTCCCTCTTACGGGATACATCCACGGAGGATGTTCTCCCATCGGAATGAAGAAGCCCTTCAAAACTTTTATCGAAGAGTCTGCGACTCTGTATGACGGCATTTTCGTCAGCGCCGGCCAGGTGGGGCATCAGATCGGAATCAACCCCCAGGACCTGAAAGACTATGTGGGCGCAGACTTTGCCGACCTGGTTTAGCTTATACTGAGAACTGCTTTACCAGAGCGTCCAGCTTGGCTGCGGGGTTGTCACCCTTTACTCCGAAATAGAACTTGATCTTGGGTTCGGTGCCCGAAGGCCTGACTGAAACCTTGCTGCCGTCAGCGCTGAAGAACTGGAGCACATTTGACTTGGCAAGGCCTGTCTTCTCGGTGTCGAGGTAGTCGATGACCTTCACTACGGGAGATCCTGCAAGTTCCTTGACAGGGTTGTTGCGATAATCGGCCATCATCTGTTTGATCTGCTCGAGACCTTCCTTGCCTTTGCGCACTACAGAGATGAGCTTTTCTGTATAGAGGCCGTACTGGGCGTATATTTCCTGCAGGAAGCCATAGAGGGTCTGTCCCCTTTCGGCCAGCCAGGCAGCACATTCGCATACGAGACCGCAGCTTACTGCAGAGTCCTTGTCGCGTACGAATTCGCCGGCATTGTAGCCGTTGCTCTCTTCACCGCCGCCGATGAAAGTCTTGCTGCCTTCGTTGTTGCGGACGATCTCTGCAATGTTCTTAAAACCGGTGAGAACTCTGTACAGCTCCACGCCGTAATCTTCGCATATGGCGGAAACCATCTCGGTGGTCACGATCGTCGTCACCATATATTCTTTGCCGGTCAGCTTGCCGAGGACCTTCCATCTTTCGAGCAGGTATTTGGTGAGGATCTCTACGATCTGGTTGCCGGTCAGGAGCTTCAGCTCGCCTTTGTCGTCGCGTACTGCCAGGCCGATACGGTCAGCGTCGGGGTCGGTGCCGAGCACGATGTCTGCTCCGACTTTGCCGGCCAGGTCCATCGCCATTTTCATAGCAGTGGGCTCCTCCGGGTTGGGAGACACTACGGTCGGGAAATTGCCGTCGCCTATGGCTTGTTCCTCGACAATATAGAGATTCTCGAAGCCCATCCTTGTGATGACTACGGGAACGGTTTTGATGCCGGTGCCGTGAAGAGGAGTGTAGACTATCTTTATGTCTTTGTGGCGGGCTACTGCTTCAGGGGTAACCATCAGTGACAGGACGGCGTCGAAGAAAGCCTCGTCAACTTCCTTGCCGATCATTATCGGCTTGGGAGCTCCTTCGGGAGCGAACTTCACCTGTGAAGGATCCTCGATCTTGTTGACTTCGTCGATGATGCTGGTGTCGTGAGGAGCGGTAACCTGGGCTCCGTCCTCCCAGAACACTTTGTAGCCGTTATACTCCTTGGGGTTGTGGGAGGCGGTGATCATCACTCCGGCTTTGCATCCGAGATGACGGATGGTGAAACTCAGTTCAGGAGTAGGCCGTATATCGTCGAAGAGATATACCTTCAGGCCGTTGCTCATAAGCACGCCTGCGGTGATGTCTGCAAAATAGCGGGAATTGTTGCGGGAGTCGTATGATATGGCTACTGAGACGCCCTCGCCGAAGTTTCTTACGACGTAGTTTGCAAGGCCCTGGGTCGCCATACCCACTGTATATTTGTTCATGCGGTTGGTGCCTGCGCCCATTATGCCGCGAAGGCCGCCGGTTCCGAATTCGAGATTACGGTAAAAACGGTCTTCAAGTTCCTTCTGATCGGTATTGAAAACCTGCTCAACCTCTTTGCGCGTGGCCTCGTCGAAGGCGCCACTCATCCATTTTTTAGCATTTGCAATATATCCAGCTTCCATTTCGATTAGTATTTGTTATCAAACAAATATAATATTTTTTTCTGACAAAGCCTTGTAAAAGTCATCTTTGACACTGTCGGATACAGCAATCTTCTCTTCACCGAAAACAATCCTGCCGCGCTCCATCGCAGCAACCTTGTCGAGAGCCACCATAAAGGAACGCTGGACGCGGAAGAAACGGTCTTCGGGAAGTATCTCAGCCATCTTCTTGAGGCTGACAAGAGACATCAGCACGCGGCCGTCCGAGCAGTGTACCTTGACATAATCCTTTACACTTTCGACATAGAGGATATCGTCGATGTCGACCTTGACCATCTGACCATCCACCCTGAGGAAAACTGAGGCCTTGCCGCTTTCTTTCGCCGCGGCGTCACCCATCGCCTCGAAATACTCCCTCGCCCGGTTGGCCGCGGCGAGAAAGTCTTTGTAGCTGACCGGTTTGAGCAGATAATCAAGAGCCGAAACCTTGTACCCGTCTATGGCATATTGGGCATAGGCTGTGGTGAAGATGAATTTCACTCTGGGAGAGGAAGCCATCCTCGACAATTCCATCCCTGTCAGGTCCGGCATCTGGATGTCACAGAACACAAGTTCTGCCTTGCCCTCCCCTATCCGGTGCAATGCGCTTGCCCCGTCAAGGCAAAGGTCCGTCAGTTCAAGGAAAGGGGTCTTTTCTACATAAGAAGCGATCAACTTGCCGGCCAGCGGCTCGTCGTCAACTACCAGTGTACGTATCCTGTTCATCTTCTCAAAGGTATTTCCAGTTTTGTAGTATAGGAGTCTTCTTCCTGAGTCACAGTCATAGATGCCTGCTCCCCATATATGAGTTCCAGCCTTTTGCTCAGGTTGTCAAGGCCGATGCCGCCGCCTCTGCGGTCAGGCTCGTTCTTGGGGAAGCGGGAGTTGGACACCGTGGCGAATATCTTTTCGTCGGCTATGTGTATCAACACCAGGATAAATGACGGAGAGGCATTGCTTATGCCGTGCTTGAAGGCATTCTCGATCAGCGTCATAAAAAGCATAGGAGCTATCCTCCAGCCCTGTGCATCGTCGGGCATTTCCACCTTCAGGCTCAGCATATCGCTCGAAAAGCGCATCGACATCAGGTCGATATAGTCCTGAGTGAACTTGAGCTCGTCGTCAAGAGGCACCATCTCCTCATTTTTCTCGTTCAGCACGTACCGCAGCAGGTTTGACAGCGCGTGGGTCGCCTCCTGCGCCTTGTCCTGGTCCATTGCGATGAGGGCATAGATCGCATTGAGGCTGTTGAACAGGAAGTGCGGGTTGATCTGGCTCTTGAGCCCTTCGAGTTCGGCCTTGATATGTTCGTTCTCCAATTCCTTCACCCTTGCCTGCGACTGGTTCCAGAACCACGACGTCTTTATGAGGGAGCTTATCAGGATGAAGAAAAGGCCGGAAGGCAGGTACGTCAGTGAAATGACTGATGACATAACCTTATAGTCGAAATCATCGGGCAGTTCCACTATCGGCCCGTACTTATCGAAAAGGAATATATAGCATTCATACTGGAAGAACATACACAACAGCAATGCAGCCATATTCAGAAGTACGAAGGCCAGATATTTCTTCCTGGTCCAGAACCTTCCGATAAGAAAACCGTAATTGAGATAGAACAGCGAGCAGGAGCAAATCACTGTCGGGATTCCCAGGAGAGTCATCGCACGGTTATCCGAAGGCATAAGCGACCCCATAAGCAGGTTGAACCCGGCGATAAACAGCCATACAGCCAGATGGATAGTCCAACGGGGAAGTTTCCTACTCATATCTCAAAGCGTCTATAGGGTCGAGGCGGGCTGCCTTGCGGGCAGGATACCAGCCGAAGAATATACCGGTGAATGTACATACGAGGAAAGCGACCACGATCGACTTGCCGGAAATGATCATACTCATCGCCGAACCCGTCATCGACATAATCAGACTGATGAGTCCGTTGAGTATTACACCGGACAGGATTCCGATGATACCTCCCGTGACGCTGATTACGACAGCCTCGATGAGGAACTGCATCATTATCTGGCTGGATTTGGCTCCGATCGACATCCTCAGACCGATCTCTCGTGTACGCTCGGTCACCGACACATACATTATGTTCATAATGCCGACGCCTCCCACGATCAAAGAGATGAAGGCAATGGCTGCCAGCAGCAGCGTCAGCGTATTCATCACCTGGTCGATAGTGTCGAGAATCTCATCCATTGACATAACCCTGAAATTGTTCTTGGCGTCGCCCTTTATGCCGTGCTGCTGACGGAGGATTGCCGTGATCTCGTCGATGGCCTGGCCTGAATACTCTTCGCTGAGGCCGGAAGCCACGATGGAGGGCACGTAATCTATCGCCATCACCCTTTTCTGCACCGTAGTGTAGGGAGCGACGATTATGTCGTCCTGGTCGGATCCCATTGCGCTGGAGCCCTTCGACTTGAGCACGCCGATAACCCTGATGGGCAGGTTGTTGAACCTTATCACGCTGCCGAGGGCGGCCTCGTTATCGCCGTCGAACAGTTCTTCCACCACTGTCTTGCCGAGCAGGCAGACCTTGGAAATCTCGCGGATATTCTCTTCAGTGAACATCTCGCCGGCCATAATCTCAAAGCCCTGTATCTCCAGATACTCGGTATTGACGCCGTAGATGGTCGTCGGGGTGTTGTTGTTTCCGGCGATTGCCTGACCGCTGCGTGAAAATGAAGGAGAGATATACCGCAGGTAGCGGGCTTCCCGCCTCAGAGCCTCATAATCGCTCATCTTCATTGACTGCATATCAGAGGCGCTCCTTCGGGCTCCGCTCTCGCCGGTACTTGCAGGCCAGATATTGATCAGATTGGACCCTATCGAAGATATTTCGCCCTTGATGGTGGATTTAGCTCCTTGTCCGAGCGAAATCATCAGGATGACGGCCGTGATACCGATGATGATGCCGAGCATCGTCAGCAGAGAGCGGATCTTGTTGTTGCGGATTGCCTTTATGGCTATCTTGAAAAGATTTGCATAATTCATAGCCTGTCCTCCTAATCCTCCTCCGGCGGCATAGCTGCCAGAGCTTCCACTGCCGACTGGATATTATCGTTGTATTTATCGTCTATAATACGGCCATCCTTGAGGACTATGTTCCTGCTGCTGAACGAAGCTATCTCGGGATTGTGGGTGACGAACACGATGGTACGCCCCTGCGCGTGCAGTTTCTGGAAGAGCGCGAGGATTTCATATGATGTCCTGGTGTCAAGGTTTCCAGTAGCCTCGTCGGCAAGGATCAGCACCGGATCGTTGACCAGGGCCCTCGCGATGGCAACCCTCTGCTGCTGACCGCCGGACATCTGGTTGGAACGGTGGTTCACCCTGTCTGAAAGGCCGACTGCCTCCAGAGCCTTCAGCGACCTCTGCTTGCGTTCGGAAGCAGACACCCCGGGGTTGTAGAAGAGCGGCAGTTCGACGTTTTCGAGGGCGGTAGTCTTCGGCAGCAGGTTGTATGACTGGAAGACGAAGCCGATCTTTCGGTTGCGCAGCGTGGCGCGCTTGTTTCCGTCCATAGTACGGACTGATATCTCGTCGAGGTAATATTCTCCCGACGTCGGAGTGTCGAGGCAGCCGAGCAGGTTCAGCAGGGTGGACTTGCCGGAGCCGCTGCTGCCCATAATGGTGACGAACTCCCCTTCCTTGATGGTGAAGGAAACGCCGCGCAGCGCACGCACAGTCTCCTCGCCTACTATGAAGTTGCGGTGGACGTCCTCGACTCTGATGATGTTGTTAGCTCCCATAGCACTACCTGCCGATACTTATTGAGCCTTCAGCTCCTTCCCTCTTGCGGGCCAGGAGTTCGTCGAGGGACAGATATTCGGTGATTACCACGTCGCCTTCCTTGATGCCGTCGCCTTCCACCACGGTATTGATTCCGTCGTTGATGCCGACAGTGACCGTAACCGGAGTGGGCGTGCCGTCATTGTACAGCCACAGGGTATTGCCGTCGTTGGCGTCAGGGCTCTCGTTGGGAGCGAAGCGCAGGGCCTTGAGCGGAACGGTGAACACATCGTTGTGCTCGACAGTGTAGATGGTGATATTGGCGGTGAGGCCGGGTTTCAACTTGAGGTCCTCGTTGGGAGCGTTGACTATTATCTGATATGTAGTCACGTTTGACGTCGTCTGGGGGTTAAGCCTGACCTGGGACACGCTGCCCTCGAAGACATCGTCGGGGAAAGCGTCCACCGTGAAGGCAACCCTCTGCCCTTCTGAAACAACTCCGATGTCCGCCTCGTCGACAGAGGCCACAACCTGCATCTGGGTCAGGTCTGCCGCAAGCTTGAAAAGGGTGGGCGTATTGAGTCCGGCAGCAACTGTCTGACCTTCGTCGACTTCGCGGCTGAGAACCACTCCGTCGATAGGAGATGTGATGGTGGCGTATTCCAGATTGCGGCGGGCCTTGCTGATTTCCGAACGCTGGCGCTCAAGCTGGAGCTTGGAAGTCGAATACTGGTACTCGGCACTCTCATAGTCCGTATCGCTTATGAGGCCTTTCTCGTGGAGACGTTTGCTGCGTTCGTAGTTCTTCAGCTGATAGTTGTATTCCACTTCCGCCTGGTTGAGCATAGCGTTGACGGAATTAAGGTCAGCTATGAGGTTGGTGCGGTCCATCTCCGCCAGGAGCTGGCCTTTCTTTACTTCTGAATTGTAGTCTGCATAAAGCTTGTCGACTATTCCGGACACCTGAGTGCCGACTTCTACCTGGTTGATGGGTTCGATGGTACCTGTAGCCGTGACGCTTTTGGTGATACTGCCTCTCTGGATGGTGACAGTGTCGAAACCTGTCTTCTTTGAGCCGCCGAAGCAAGATGAAACGACTGCGATGACGGCGAACAAGGCAACTGCCTGTATTATAGTCTTTCTCATTTTGATGATATTATATTTCGATTGGAATGCCCTGATAGAAATTGAGGAGCTGACGGCATAGTATCGCCTGATACTTGGCCTGGAGGAGCTCCTGCTGGGCTGCAAGATATGTGTTCTTTTCTGTGAGCAGTTCCACGGGATTGACCATTCCTTCGTTGTACTTCTCACTGGCGAGGTTGTAGCTGAGTTCTGCGCTCTGAAGTTTCTTCTGCGCTGCCTGATAGCGGCTCTGAGCCGACACTACGTCCTGATAGAGGCCTTCGAGGGTTGACAGCAGATTCTTCTGTGAGCTGGCATAGTTGAGCGCCGCCTGCTGGGTCTGGATCTTGGCTCTTGCGACGGATGTCTTCACCGAACGGCCGTTTATTATCGGAATGGACAGGGTGACTCCCACTCCGCCGGCTACATTGTCGGCCAGCTGGTCGGCGAAAGGACGGTCAAGATTGTAGATATTACGGGTCGAAACCGAGGCTGAAGCCGATATCGACGGAATGGCTGAAGCGTGTGCAATGTCTTCAGAAAGCTTGGCGGCCTCGATGCTCAGACGCCCGCTCTTCATATCGGGAAGGATATCCTCGGCGACGCTGTACACCGACGACACCGTCGGCAGGGCTGCAATCACGTTCTCGTCGCCGATTTCGGGATAGAAGACCGAGAAGTCTTCATTCAGGCCGAGTTCCAGGAGCTGCTTGAGGTTCAAGGTGTACTGGGCGAGCGAAGACTCGTTGACTGCGAGCTGATAGAGGTCGCTGCTGTACTGGCTTTCCATCTGGGCATACTCGCTGAGGCTTATCGAACCTTCATCGTACATTGCCTTGGCTCTCTCCCACTGCGCTTTCGCAGACTCCACTGTATTCTGCGCGGTGGTCACGCTCTCTTTCGAGTACAGGATATTCAGGTATGCCTGCGTAACCGCCACCTCAATGCTGTTACGGGCCGCTTCGATGTTGTATTCACCGGCCATAGCGTTGATCTCCGCCTGACGGATGCTGTTGTTTATCCTGCCTCCGTTGAAAAGGGTGACACCGCTCGACAGGGCATAATTGCCGGAATAGTACGGATCGACCCCGTTATTGAAAGCTATGTTCTGCGAAGATGAAGCGTTAAGGGTAGGAAACCTCGACGCCTGAGCCTGCAGCAGGCTCTCCTCAGCCGCAGCGTGATTCAGCTGCGCATTCTGCACCTGGATGTTGTTGGTACGGGCATAATCTATACATTCCCTGAGAGTCCACTGCCGGGCTATTGCAGGAAAGGCCGAAACGGCCAGGAAGCATAGTGCCACAAATAAAATCCGTCTCATTGCAAACTGTTGTTAATTTTTCCGCAAAATTAGCGAAGTTGCAACGCCACGAAAATAAAATAGACGAAAAGGGGGATTCTGTCGACGAAAAGGTTATTCTGCTCTCCGGGGCACGAGTGCCATCACGACCTGAAGCACGAGATACCAGACGAAAACTATGAAAAGCATCAGGAAGAAGACGGAGAAGAAAGGCAGGCGGTCCTGCCTGAATACGATGCAGAGAACTATTGCAGCAACGACGCCTGCAAAGAAAATCCTCCTTGTGACGGCGACAGATTTCGCAGCCGCCTTGCCTTTGAGAGAGAACATCGGGACCGCACTGACCAGAAGCAGGGCCAGAACTACTGAGATAACAGGAATGAACCAGCTGCTGCGAAGCAGCGAAAGCACGACACCGTCAGCTCCGTGCTGCATACATACGTGGCCATACGCCACGGCCGCCCCGGCAATCATCGCGAGAGCAGGGGTCGGAAGTCCGATGAAAGACGTCTTCTGCCGTTCGTCCAGATTGAACTTAGCCAGCCTAACGGCCGACAGAGGGACGATGAGCAGAGCTATGAATGCCACCCAGGACGGGTAGCCGTCGTTGATTTTATAATACCAGGAGAAGAGCATCAGCGCAGGAGCCAGCCCAAAGGTGACCAGGTCACTCAGCGAGTCCAGCTCCTTGCCGATGTCCGAATATGCGCCCAGCGCGCGGGCGGCGGCACCATCGCAGAAATCAAACACAGCCCCGGCCAGAATGAAGCAGAAAGCCGGCCACCAGTAGCCCCACAGCGTCAGGATGACAGCCGCGGCTCCACATACGATATTGAGACAGGTTATGATGTTCGGGATGTGCCTTTTCATAATTCAGCTATTTGATGCCGAGTTTGGTCTTGATCGCCTTGGGAAGAGCATCCTTGTGAACGAGGATGTTGAGAGTCTTGTACCTTACGAAAGAGTCTGATACGTACCAGATTCCGTCATATTTGCCGGTAACGCCCCAAGAGTTCTTGACCATAAAGTATTTGGTACCCCTCTGGTCGACTGCGGTGCCGTAGATGTGCATTCCGTGGTCGTCGGTAGTCTCCTTGTTGTCAAATGCTTTCTGGCGCATTTCCTGAGTGATGGTCATCTCGGGGACATTCTCCCTCATCGCTGCAAGAGCTTTGGCCTTGTCTTCGGCTGAGACGCCGACCCAGCGGGCCTGGTCGCTGCCGGCTTCCTCCACTACCTGCACGTCAGGCATAATGCCAAGTCCCTGACGGTCGAAGCCGTTCTCGCTGACATCAGAGCCCCACGCGATGGTGTAACCCTTGTCGATGGCATTGTACATAACCTCCATCAGTTCGTCGATAGGAAGGTTGTACGAAGGAGTCCAGCGCCAGTTGTCGGGAACCTCGATGGCGAACTGGGTGTAGAAAGGATGGTGTGTGAACGAAGTCAGAGACACATACTCGTCGAGGTTGCCCAGGCCGATCTCATCCCTGTACTGCTGGGGAGTATAGGTCTTGCCCTTGTACTGGAAAGTCTCGGGGCAGGCTCCGAGGTAAGCATCGACGATGCCGCGGAAACCGTCCTTCCAGGCAGTTGAAAGATGGCGGTTGGGAACCTTTGCTATGGCCTGGAGATATCCGGTCAGAGCGGCGGCCATCTCGCTGTGCATATGGCGGGTTTCGCCGTAGTTGAGACCGTCCATCACTGAATTGGGCACGATGCCGTAGGTCTGGATGGTTTCGATCACGTCTCCGAAATCACTTCCCTGTCCGAAATTGAGGACGCCGTCGAGACGGATGTATTTCTCAGCCTTATCCTGGTAAGCCTTGCTGACCACGAACATTTCGCTCAGGTCGAGATCCGGGTCCTTGTAACCTTTGCGGAGCAGCTCGCTCTCAAGGAATGAAATTGTCGAGAAGCACCAGCAGGTGCCAGAGCTGGCCTGATTCTTCACGGAAGTGATGGGCAGTTCCTTGACAACCTTGAATTCATAGGTCCTGGCCGGTGCGGGAGTGGCAGCGCTCTGCGCGAGAGCACCGAAGGAGATTGCGAACAACGCAACGATTGAGAGTAGTTTTTTCATTTCTTTATTCAATAAAATAATAATACTTGAGCCAATATTCGAAGAGCGGATCGATGAGGGACACATTGCCGTCGTCGTCCATCGTGATGATCTCTTTCTTGAGCAGGGAATCCCTGACCCTGGCCACGTGGGCCGAGCTGATCAGGTTGTACTGTTCCAGGATGTCCGCGGAGCAGAACCGCGACACCTTCTCGTTGACAGCCATCAGGAAATTGACCTGGTTGTTGGTCAGATCCCTCATTATATCCTTGAAATTGGAATCGTGGACATATATGAGAGACTCCCTGGCCTGGGTTATTATTTTCTGGTTGATATAGCCGATGGTGCTGTCATAGCAGATAGATGCGAAGTGCTGGGTATACCAGGGGTGTCCCTTGCAGAAGTCATATATCTCTTCCGCCATATCCTGTTCGATGACCCTGCCTGTACGCTGGAATGTAGATATTATATAATTGGTGAACGGCTTGCGGTCTATGGCGCCGAGGCTTATCTTCTCGATGTCGCTTCCGAAACTGCCGAGCTCGTTGAAGATATACTTCATACGGTTGATGCAGGAGCCGGAAAAGATATACGACACGGAGCTGTGTCTGCGGACTATTGACGAATATTCCTCGAGGAACTTGTCTCCCATTTCAAAGCCCAGGATGTTCTGGAACTCCTTGAAGTAGATTACTATGTTCAGGCCGAAATGCTGCGCCATCATATCCGGCAGGTCCATCAGTATGTTTTCGGATATGTTCGACGTGTCGATGTCCAGAGGCAGCGGCGACAGGATGTTGTAGCGGTCGAAGACTGGAAGCATCTCCCGGGAGAGAATCTCCAGGAACTGGGCCTTGGAGCGGATATTGAAAAGGTCGAAAACGATGACAAGATCCCTGTAGCCGCTTTTCTTCAAGGTCTGCAGCACATTCTTTACAAGGGATGTCTTGCCTGTCTTCGGCGAACCGTAGATGACGGCTTTCTTTTTATTTTTAACGCATTTGAGCAGCCTTGCTGTCTCGTCGTTGCGCGCTATGAACTGCGCTCCTTCAGCCGGCTTCTCATAAGCGAAGAGTATTTCCATATCAAAAATAACACTTGCGTTACAAAAGTAGCAAAAAAATTTGCGGGTACAAATAAAAACAGTATATTTGCACTCCCAAAGAAGGATGACAGCTGTTAAGCTTTTGAAAAAGAGATATTTAGTATTTGACAATATCCGCTTGCAGCTATAAATTTTTAAAAAATTTATTTTTTATGTACGCAATCGTAGACATTGCTGGACAACAGTTCAAGGTTGAGAAAGGCAACCAGATTTTTGTAAACCGTCTGGCAGCTGAGGAAGGTTCCTCAATCGACTTTGACAAGGTTCTCCTTACCGACAATGACGGCAACGTCCAGGTCGGAGCCCCCTATGTAAAGGGTGCAACTGTGAAAGCTACCGTAATGGAGCACTGCAAGGCTGACAAAGTTATCGTTTTCCACAAGATCCGCCGCAAAGGTCTCACCAAGAAAAACGGACATCGCCAGTACCTTACCAAAATTCAAATTGAAGAAATCGCATAATTAAAACGTTTAGATTATGGCTCACAAAAAAGGTGTCGGTAGTTCAAAGAACGGCCGCGAATCGGAAAGCAAACGCTTAGGCGTGAAATTGTTCGGCGGACAGGTTGCCAAAGCTGGCAATATCCTCGTGCGTCAGAGAGGTACTGTTCACAATCCTGGCCAGAACGTCGGAATGGGCAAAGATCATACTCTTTACGCTTTAACTGACGGTGTGGTAACTTTCAGGAAGACCAGGGAAAACAAATCATTCGTATCTGTCCTTCCCGTTCAGGAAGCCTGACAGTTCTGAAGACTTAGAAAAGAGCGCTTGATTTCAAGTGCTCTTTTTTTTATATTTGTGTATTATGATGATTTGGTTAGTATTCATCGCCCTGACTTTACTCAGCCTGCTGGTTCAGGGCACACTCAAGAGCAGGTTCGCAAAGTATTCCCAGATACCTCTGAGTTCCGGAATGACAGGAGCGCAGGTGGCTCAGAAGATGCTTTACGACAATGGTATATACGATGTAAGCGTCGTACCTGTCAATGGCAGCCTCACCGACCATTACGACCCAACCAAGAAGACCATCTCCCTTAGCGAGGACGTGTACAACAGCTGCAGCATCGCGGCTGCCGCCGTCGCCGCTCACGAAACCGGCCACGCCATACAGGATGCCACCTCCTATGCCCCGCTGCGGATGAGGTCCGCCCTTGTGCCGGTGGTCAACTTCGCTTCGATGACTGTGCAGTGGGTCATTCTGGCAGGTATGCTGCTTGTCAATGTATTTCCCAACCTTCTTTGGATCGGAATAGCGCTTTTTGCCGTCACCACTCTCTTCAGTCTCATAACGCTTCCGGTGGAAGTCAATGCCAGCAGCCGTGCAGTCGCCTGGCTCACGAATGCGGGCATCGTCGACTACGACTCGAGACCGATGGCTGTCGACGCGCTCAAGTGGGCTGCATACACCTACTTCATAGCTGCCATCAGTTCTCTGGCAACCCTTCTTTATTACATAGGAATAGCAAGGAGATAAGCTATATGAAACGTTATATGACCGGCATTGTCGCTCTCGCTGCGATACTGTCATTCACTTCGTGCACCAAGACCGTCCTTTTCAACGGCCGCAATTTCAACAACTGGGAGTTCTTCCTCGTCGAAGACCGGTCCGGGCAGCAGGTGCCTTTCGAAAATGTATTCAGCATCACTGACGGCAAGGAGATCTACATCGTCGGCGAGCCGTACGGATATATGAGGACAGCGAAGCCCTACTCAAACTATCGTCTGCACGTGGAATATATGTATCCCGAAATGCCAGGCAACAGCGGCATTTTCGTGAACGCACAGGTCCCGCCGGACAAGAAGTGGCCGCCCTGCCTCGAGAATCAGCTTTCTGCCAACAGCGCAGGTGATATGCTTATGATCGGCGGTACTGACTGCGACGAGATCACCGACGAAACCAGGGCCTGGGCGAAAGCAAACGGCCGCAGCCCCGTCCTTAAAAAGAAAGAAGCCCCCTCAGAATACATCGTAGGAGACTGGAACCTGGTAGACATTGAATGCGAAGGCAACCACATCACGACATACGTCAATGGTGTGCTTCAGAACGAGTGCACCGGCTTCACTTACGACAATGGGTATATCTGCCTCCAGAGCGAAGGCACTCCCATAATGTTCAGGAATATATGGCTTAAGAAGCTGTAAACAGTCCCGGCGAAAAACAAGGGCGCAGGGTTGTTCTCTATCTGAGAGCAGCCCTGTGTTTGTTTTCGAAAGCACCCAGGATCTTGCCCATTATCCTTTCGACATCGCTGTCGGTGAGGGTCTGGTCGGGATTCTGGATCACGAAGTTCATAGCATACTGTTTCTTGCCGGCAGGAATCTTGTCGCCACGGTATACGTCGAACAGCGATACGTTCTTGAGCATCTGCTTTTCTGTCTGGAAAGCTGTCTTGCGCAGCTCGCTGAAAGGAACGTTCTCGTCGAGGAGAAGGGCAAGGTCACGACGAACCTCGGGATAGCGGGGCATCTCTTTGTACTTAACCCTGTTGCGACGAACGATTTCGAACAGAACCGGCCAGGATATCTCGGCTGCAAACACCTGCTGCTTGATGTCGAAAGCCTTGAGCAACTTCTTGGATACGGTGCCGAGAGTAGCGAAGGTCTTGCCCTGGAGCTTGTACTGCATTCCTTCCGCGAAGATATCTTCGGGAGCAGGGACTGCCTCCATCGCGTAGAGGTCCATTCCGAGCCTCTTGACCAGCGTTTCGAGATAACCTTTCAGGAGGAAGTAGTTTCCAGCGGGAATCTCGTTCCTCCAGGCTTTCTCCGCGGGTGAACTCATCAGAAGCACCATACTTGTATGCTCGCTGTAGTTTGAAAGATTGTTGCCGCTGAGCGGGTCGTCTTCCTTGCAGCGGTAATTGTATACATTGCCTATCTCATACAGCCTGAGGCTGCCGCACTGGCGCTTGATATTGTATGACACCACCTCAAGTCCGCCGAAAAGAAGGGTCTGGCGCATACAGTCCAGATCGGCGCTCAGAGGATTGAGCAGCTTCACGAGACTGGACGAAGGATAAGTCTCCAGATTGTCGTAGTATGAACTCTTGGTGAGGGAGTTGTTCATTATCTCGAGAAAACCGTTGTGAGTGAAGAAGTCAGAAACTTCCTTGCGGATGACCTCGTTGTCGGGATGGCTGGTGGGGCTTACAGAGACCCTCATACCGTCCGGGAACTCGATATTGTTGTAGCCGTAAATACGCAGTACTTCCTCCACGACGTCGCACTCGCGGGTTACGTCAACCCTGTATGCGGGAACTGCCACCCTGCAGCCTGCCTCGTGGCTTGAAAGGATATCAAAGCCGAGATAGCCGAGTATTTCAAGTATCTTGTCAGAACCTATCTTCTTGCCGATGAGAGACTCCATCCTGGCGAAATTGAGTTCGACTTCGGCCTTCTCGCGCTTTTCAGGATAGAACTCCTGCACCTTGCCGACAATGTGGCCGCCGCCCAGCTCTGCGATCAGCATCGCTGCCCTCTTGGCTGCGAACATCGTGTTGTCAATGTCGATGCCGCGCTCATAGCGGAATGAAGCGTCAGTCTGGAGAGCGTGTCTCTTCGAAGTCTTGCGGATGTATACCGGGTTGAAATATGCGCACTCGAGGAATACGTCGCGTGTGGCTTCGGTTACACCGGACTCTTCACCTCCGAAAACACCTGCGATACACATCGGGCCGTCAGCATTTGCGATTACCATATCTTCTGCAGTCAGAGTCCTTTCTATGCCGTCGAGGGTGACGATCTTCTCCCCTTCTGCGGCCTTGCGGACGATGACCTTGCCGCCGCTGATCTTTGAGATATCGAAGACGTGCAGGGGCTGGCACATTTCATTGAGGATGAAGTTGGTCACATCCACAACATTATTGATGGGATGCTGGCCTATGGCGTTCAGACGTTCGCGCAGCCAGTCAGGTGAAGGACCTACTTTGACGTCCTTTATAGTGATGCCGATGTATCTGGGAGCTCCGTCCGGATCGACAACCTCAACCGGGACAGCCTCTCCTGCTTCTGTGGAGAAACCTTCCACTGACGGAAGAGTCCATTCAGCGGGGATGCCGTTCAGCTTGCAATATGCATAGAGGTCGCGGGCAGCGCCGATATGCGAAGCGCCGTCGATACGGTTGGGAGTCAGGCCGATTTCATACACGGTGTCGCTCTTGAGATTCAGAGCGACGCGGGCGGGAGTGCCGGGCACGGCTGAATCATCGAGCACCATTATACCCGAGTGGTCCTCACCGATGCCGAGTTCATCCTCGGCGCAGATCATTCCGAAGCTTTCAACTCCGCGGATCTTCGACTTCTTGAGCTTGAGCTCCTCGCCCTGGAGATTGACCAGTTTCGTACCGACAGTTGCCAGAAGCACCTTCTGGCCGGCAGCCACATTGGGAGCGCCGCAGACTACCTGCAGAGGCTCACCGCTGCCCACGTCAAGCTTGGTGACGTGCAGATGGTCGGAATCGGGGTGCGCCACGCACTCCAGCACGTGGGCGACAACTACGCCCTCTAGCCCTCCGGGAATCTGTTCTACGGTTTCTATATGCTCGACCTCAAGGCCGGTTGATGTCAGTATTTCAGCTACTTTCTCAGGTTGAAGATCGAACTTCAGATAGTCTTTCAACCAATTGTACGAAACAGTCATATCTTATTTGAATAATGATTCTATAAATTCTTTCTTGTCGAAGGGGCGAAGGTCTTCTATCTTCTCGCCTACGCCGATGAGTTTGATGGGGATCTGGAACTGGTCGCTGATGCCTATCACGACACCACCCTTCGCAGTACCGTCGAGTTTGGTGACGGCCAGGCAGGTAACGTCTGTGGCCTTGGTGAACTCCTTGGCCTGGTTGAAGCCGTTCTGGCCTGTGGAACCGTCGATCACAAGCATAACATCGTGAGGTGCGTCAGGAATCACCTTCCGCATCACATTGCGGATCTTGGTGAGCTCGTTCATCAGGTTGACTTTGTTATGGAGACGGCCTGCCGTGTCTATGATGACCACATCGGCATCCTTGGCCACTGCGCTCTTGACAGTGTCGAAAGCGACGCTCGCGGGGTCGCTGCCCATCTGCTGCTTGACGATGTCGACTCCGGCACGCTCGGCCCAGATCGTGAGCTGGTCAACTGCCGCGGCACGGAAGGTATCGGCGGCGCCGAGGACGACCTTCTTGCCTTCTTTCTTGAGCTGGGAGGCAAGCTTGCCGATGGTCGTGGTCTTGCCCACTCCATTCACACCGACGACCATAATCACGTAAGGTTTCTTTGAAAAATCAAAGATATCGTCAGAATCGCTGTTGTCGGCACAGAGCATATCCTGTATCTCCTCGCAGAGGATCTGGTTGAGCTCGTCGCTGCCGAGGAACTTGTCGCGGGCGACCCTGTCTTCAAGCCGCTCGATTATTTTCATTGTGGTGTCGGCTCCGACGTCGGAAGCTATCAAAGCCTCCTCGATAGAATCAAGCACATCGGCATCGACGACGGATTTTCCCATCAACGCGTGGGACACCCTGTCGAAGAAAGACCTTCTGGTCTTTCCCAGACCTTCGTCCAGCGATTTTTTCTGTTCAGGTTCTTCCTGTTTGTTCCTTCTGAAAAAAAGCCCCATAGCAAATTCGGCGATAATCGTGCAAAGATACTAATTATTTGTGTCTTTTTGCGAGTTCTTCTTCGAGGTCTTCAATGCCGAATCCCATCTGTTCGCACAGGACGAGCAGGTGGTACACAAGGTCGCCTGCTTCATAGAGGAAACGCTCCTTGTTGCCGTCGACCGCTTCGATAACAGTTTCAACGGCTTCTTCGCCCACTTTCTGGGCAATCTTGTTGACCCCTTTGGTAAAGAGATGGGTGGTATATGAACCCTCGGGCATATCTGCGTGACGCTGACGGATGCAGGCCTGCAGCGTACCGATGAAACGTTCGTTCTCGCGGGTGTCGAAGCAAGCGGTGGTGCCGCGATGGCAGGTCGGCCCGTCGGGGATGGCCCTCACCAGCAGTGTATCCATATCACAGTCGGGATACAGGGCCACGACATTCAGGAAATTGCCGCTGGTCTCACCTTTTGTCCACAGGCACTGGCGGCTGCGGCTGAAAAAGGTTACTTTTCCTTCGGCAACGGTCTTGTCGAAGGCTTCGCGGTTCATATAGCCGAGCATCAGCACCTTGAGGGTGTTGTCGTCCTGGATAATCACCGGCAGCAGTCCGTCGGCACACTTATCGAGTTTAAAATCATCAAAGGTCATATTCTTACAGGTATGTTAAGTTTTTTCAATTCGCGTTTGAGGTCTGGGATGCGGATCTCTCCCAGATGAAATATGCTGGCTGCCAGAGCCGCATCTGCGCAGCCCTCAGCAAGCACGTCAGCAATGTCACGGATGCATCCGGCACCGCCGGAAGCTATGACCGGTATGCTCAGGAGCCTGTTCAGTTCCCGGTAGGTTTCTATCGGATAGCCGGCCTTCGTGCCGTCGTGGTCCATAGAGGTGAAGAGCAGCTCACCGGCTCCGCGTTCCTGGGCTTCGCGGGCCCAGCTGAAGAGTTCCGTGTCGGTGGGATACTTGCCCCCGTGCGTCGTCGCCATCCAGCGTCCGTCGACCTGACGCGCATCTATGGCAATCACGACGAACTGGCTGCCGTATTTCGAGGCTATGTCGCTGATCAGCTGCGGATTCTTGATGGCAGCCGTGTTGACGCTTATCTTGTCGGCACCGGCGTCCAGCAACCTTGCGGCATCATCCACGCTGCTTATGCCACCGCCGACGGTAAAGGGTATGTTGATGGCAAGGGCTATCTTCTC
>JAFXPV010000114.1 GCA_017527625.1 Bacteroidales bacterium
AGAAGAAGTAAGCAGCTATTTATTGCGCTTGGCTGCGCGGGCGGCTTTCTTTTCAGCCTTACGTTCTTGGGCCATACGTTTTTCCTGATCCACGGCATCCTTCGTACGGAAGATTATGACGCCGTTCTGCCCCTGCATACCGTAGATCGAAGTTGTTCCATCCTTGATTACCTCAACTGAGTAGATATCCTCAGGCTGGAGATATGTCACGTTGTCTGTGATGATTCCGTCCACAACGAAAAGCGGCTGGGTCTGGCCGCTGTTGGTACCTATGCCACGGATATATATCTGCGGCATCACACCGTTTCCGCCACCGGGGGCTACATATACGCCGGGTTCGCTGCGAAGCAGGTCGAAGACTGTGTTGTACACGGTCTTGCCGGTCTTGACCTTTTCTTGTGCAGACAAAGAGCCTCCGAGCATCAGGATGGAGGCAAATATCATCAGGATTCTTTTCATTGCGCTAAAAACTTTCCCAAATGTAGACAAATTATTACTATTACCAATCGGTTCCGTCAGGAAGGGCCTTTTTTGTCCATCCGGCAGGGACTATATTCTCCCATCCGGCACTTGTCTTGAGGGCAGGATTAAGCCAGATCTCTCCCTCTGCGGATATTCCCTGAGTCCATTTGGTGTTGTTGTCGCTGATAAACGCACTCGCAACATAAGAACATCCTCTGGTAACAATTGTTGACAAAGGCACTATGAATATCTGGTCTATGCCGCGGAAGACGCCGTCTGACTGAGTGACTGTCGTCGGCATCCTCTACAGACATAGCCAGAGTAATCAATATTGACCCTTTTGACCTGGGCAAGTTTGTCATTTTGGATTTAGATGCGTAACTTTCAGCAAAAGAATTCCTGACTTCTATGAAAAAACTATCGATCCTGCTTGTAGCGCTGGCTCTCGCCGCGTGCTCTACAGCCCCCAAGAATCCCGTCCTCACCATCGAAGGCGGACAGATCCAGGGCGTGGTCCTGGATGATGCTCCGGGCGTAACTGTTTATCGTGGAATCCCTTACGCCGCTCCGCCCATCGGACAGAACCGCTGGCGTGCCCCGCAACCCGTCGTTCCCTGGGATGGAGTTCGCATCTGCGACAAATTCGGCCATCCTGCCTTCCAGGCCGCCCACTATCCCGGCGGATACACGACTGAATGGGGATATGGCGACGAGGCGCCATACAGCGAAGATTGCCTTTATCTCAACGTGTGGACCAAAGCTCCCGGCCAGACCGACAAGAAATTGCCGGTTGCAGTGTGGATTTTCGGCGGCGGCCTGCGGGAAGGCTGGGGCAGCGAGCCCGAGTTCGACGGCAAATACTGGGCTGGCAAGGATGTCGTCCTGGTGTCTTTCAACTACCGCGTAGGTCCTTTCGGATTCTTCGCACACCCTGAACTTTCTGCCGAGGATCCTGAACACGCCACCGGAAACTGGGGTACCCTCGACCAGATAGAAGTGCTGAAGTGGGTGAAACGCAACATCGCCCAGTTCGGCGGCGACCCGGACAACGTTATGATCTTCGGACAGAGCGCCGGCGGCCGCAGCACCAAGTTCCTGAGCGCCTCACCGCTCACCAAGGGACTGTTCAACAAAGCTGTCATAATGAGTGCCAGCGGTCTGGTGGATCCGCGCGTGCAGCAGTCTGCAGCACCAGCCATCCCCGGTATGCCTGCAATGCCTATGGCTTCCCAGAGCCACTATACCCTCGCCGAGGCTGAAGCCTCGATAAAGGAGGTGGCGGACTGGGCGGGATTCAAGGACCTCGCAGCCCTGCGCAGGGCTTCCACCGAAACCATTTTCGCTATGGGAACCCTCTATACTTCTTCCACCGGCAAGCGCAGCGTGCTGTCAGCATCTCCCATAGCGCCTTATATTGACGGCTATGTAATGGACAAAAACTTCGACGAAGCCTGCATCGACGGCTCTCTCGCACAGATACCCTATATGATAGGATATACCCTCAACGATGCCGGAAATATGGCCGGCCAGATCCGCACCTTCTGCCTCAACCGCGAGGAGATGGGAGGAAAGGCCTACGCCTACCAGTTTGCACGTCCCCTGCCGACAGACGGCCGCCCGAACGTGCTTCAGGGCGCTTTCCACTCGTCTGACCTTTGGTTCGTGTTCAAGTCTCTGGAGCACTGCTGGAGGCCGTGGACTGAGGGTGACTGGGACCTGTCGGAAAAGATGCTGACCGCCTGGTCGAACTTCGCCAAATACTCGGATCCGAACGGACCGGATGGCGGGGAATGGACGCCATACACTGCCGCCAAGCCCGAGTTTATGGTATGGAAACTGAACGAGGCTGACGCCGAAGACTCAGCGATGGGTGAGCCTCAGGTTCCCCCTCGCCCCGAAATGGGAGCCAGAAGGTAAGTCTTATAGATTCTCAAAACTTATCTTGTAGATTTTGGAGGTAGTATCGTCGCCCATCCAGATGCATCCGTGCTCGTGGTCGACACAGATACTCTCTCCATTATCTATGAACGGAACGTTGTATGTTGCCAGAACCTCGCCGTCAAGCGTGCAGAGATTGAGGGTCCTCAGTTCACTGTCAGCTATCCACAGCACATCACGCACAGGATCGTAGCACAGGTCTGCTATTTCAGTCAGCCCGGTGAGGTCGACGCGGGCCACTATGCGGCCGTCCTTGAAATTCATCAGGCGGACAGGCTTGCGCTGGTTTCCCACCAGCAGCGCGCCGTCTTTATAGTAAGTGACCGCTTCCAGGCCGTCGTTGGTGCCAAGTCCGACTTCAGAGATGACTCCGAGCAGGTCGGACGTCTTGTAGCCGGGTGCCGACAGGCGGCGTACTTCCTGTTTCCTCTCCACCACATAGTAAACGTCACGTGTCGCAGGATCGATGGTCACTCCTTCGCAGTCCATCCTGCCTTCGGTATAGAACGGGGTTGTGGTGCCGTCCCAGCCGATATGGTAGACTCCATTCTCATCCGAAGCCGCAAGCAGTCCGTCGCCGGCCGGAGCCAGGCAAAGGCCGGAAACTTCAGGGCACTCAGTGTCTATCGTAGTGTAAGAACCCATTTTCGGCAGGTATCCCGATGAGCTGACATTGATTATCACCCTCCTGTATGCAGGAAGTGTGAAAGGACCGTCGTCGTGCACTTCGCAGACAAGCATCAGGCGCCTCGGAGCAGAATCCTCAGGGATTGTGAAACTGATCTTTGAGGATGACGCATCGTTCAGGACGGGGAAGGCAGCCTCGTCCGGAAGCTCCTGGAACCACCATTTGAAGTCCAGCCGGTCTCCGTCGGGATCCCAGGAACGGGAAGCGTCCAGTCTGACGGTCTGCCCGGGCTTGGCATTGATTTCGACGGGTGAAAGGCCAGCCTGACGTCCGATCACGACCACAGGGTTGCGATTTCCGCTGCCCTCTGCAGCCCACTGCATACGGGCGGCGAAATCACGGAATGCATCAGGGTAGAAGTATTTCTCGTAACAGTCGGAAATATCTTTCAGAGGCTGCTGCCAGTTGGTCCAGGCCTTGGTCCTTTGGTCGGGACTGCGCCCGAACTGATGCACTCCTCCCCAGCCGACCTGAGTAGGGTCGTCAGGGTCATTGAGGCCGTTCGGCATCACGTGCAGGAAACTGGGCGTGTCGCCCTCAACTCCCCACAGGTAATGCGGATAGACATCGCCCAGGGCGCCGTGGCCCTGGATATAAGTTGCGTACGACTCCCAGTCCGCACTTCCGAGAGCATTCTGGTTGAGCCACGCGCTCTCATCCCAGACCAGCATCAGTTCATCGGCGAATTCACGCCTCAGCCACATATGGGAGCTGTATTCACGATTCTTCCGCATCGCATAAACCATATCCTGATCTGTAATTGTATAAAGACGGAATTTATGCAGGAAAGCCTTAAGTTCTTCGGCGGAGCGGTCGTGCTGCACACGCCATACCGCCTGCGAGAATGTATTGGCACCTCCCCACACGCAAACCCAGATGGGACGGTCGTCATCCTCGTCGGCGAGACGGATGAGCAGGTCGCTGCCGGGGGTGTCATTGTCCTGACCTATCACTCCGATGCCGGCCTTCGGGCTGCCATATACAGTGCGGCTGCGGATGTATTCGGCGCTTGGCCAGTAACCCAGCTGCTGACTGCCCTGCTCCTGCTCCAGAGGAAGGAAGCCCTCCTGCCGGGAACGTTTCATCAGATTGGGCACATCCTTCTCGTATGCGTCTACGACACGATGCAGGTATTCGGCCCACTGAGGCGGGTAAGGGTCGCAGTTCCATCCGATCGTAGTGACGAGGGCTTCAATCTCGAAACGGTCGGCATACGACATCAGACGGACGGCCGACTCGTTGTCGTCGGGCTCCACATCTGCAGGCCCGATGTCAGTCAGCACAACTATACGCGGCTTAAAAGCCGGCTCCTCCTGCTGGGCTTTGGAGCATCCAAAAACAGTCAGGAGGAGCAATGCTACAATATATAATTTCTTCATAATCAAACTTAATCGTCGTCGGAATCTCCCATTATGATCACCAGGTTGTCTCCGACCTGAAGCGGCATACTGCCGTGAGGAACCAGGAATCTGCCGTCCCGTCGCACCATCATCACACGGATGCCGTGGGGAAGATGCAAATCGCGCAGAGTCACGCCCGAGACAAGGTCGTCTTCAGTCACGATATGGTCGCGCAGCATTCCCATCTCTTCGGGAATCTCCATACCGAAGGTCTCGACCTTGGGGGCTTCTTCATAGCTGAGGCGCAGCCACTTGGCCACTTTGCCCAGGGTCGTTCCCTGCAGTGACAGGGAGAACAAGGTTATGATGAACACAATGTTGAACATAACTGAACCGCTGTCGACTCCTGTAACCACGGGATACAGCGCAAAGAGAATAGGACCGGCGCCTTTCAGGCCCACCCACGAGGTAAAGAGCTTGGCCCTTGCTGACAGGTCACGGAAGGGCAGCAGGCAGGTGAACACGCTGAGAGGACGGGCGACGAACATCAGGAAAAGACCGATGAGGATGGCAGGCACCAGCACCGGGAGCATCTGGGACGGTCTTGCAAGAAGGCCGAGGACCAGGAACATTACCAGTTGCATAAGCCAGGTAAGGCCATCCATAAAGGTTATGATGTCTCTTCTTTGCATCAGTTTAGCCTGGTTGCCGATAATTATGGCAGCGATATAGATTGACAGCAGTCCGTTTCCGTGAAGCAGCGAAGCGACGCCGTTGGCGAAGAAACCGACACTCAGGATGAGTATCGCCGTCAAGGCGAAGCTGGAGAGCCGCACGTGGTTCAAAACCCATCTTGCCGCATAACCGACTGCGAAACCGATCGCTATGCCGACAGCGACCTGGACCGCCAGCACCAACAAGGCAGCCAGGACAAGCTGGATGCCGCTGTAGGTCTGCAGACTTTCATTTGTCAGCAACTTGACTATGATGATTGTCAGGGCATAGGCCATCGGGTCGTTACTACCGGATTCCAACTCAAGCATAGGAGCCAGGTTCTCTCTGAGCCTCAGTTTCTTCGTCTTCAGGATCGAGAAGACCGAAGCCGAGTCGGTAGAGCCCATTACCGCAGCGAGCAGCAGGCAAGAGAGCAAGGACATCTGCGTGTTGCGGCCGAGGATTGCGAATATGAACAAGCCTGTCAATATCGTGGTCATAAACACGCCCAGGGTGGAAAGTACGATTCCGCGGCCAAGCACGGGACGGGTCTCCTTGAGCGAGGTTTCCAGACCGGCCGACAGCAGTATTATCGTCATAGCGAAGTGGCCGATGGCTTCAGCCACTTCATATTCTTCGAAGTGAAGGCCAAGACCGTCCGAGCCGACCGCCATTCCCAGAAGCAGGAAAAGCAGCAGCGACGGAACGCCGAAACGGGATCCGAGTTTAGTTACGAGTATCGCTATGAATATCAGTACGGAACACAGCAACAGCAGGTTTCCGGACAAAAGGTCTACGGCGAATATCGAGAGAGGCATTATTCTATCTCAAAGAGGTTAAAGAAGCCTGTCATAATAAAGACATTGCGGATTTCGTCGCCGATGGAGCGTACGATGACTTTTCCACCCTTTTCAGCTGCCGCCTTGCGCAGGGTGAGGAAAAGCCTGAGTCCGGAACTTGATATATATGACAGTTCTTTGCAGTCCAGGATGATAGTTCCTGCTGCTTCAGCCTTGAGGGCTTCAATCTGAGGTGCAATCTCCTGTGATGCAGGAGTATCCATACGGCCGATAAGGCTGGCCACTACATTTTTGCCTTCCTTGTTGATCTTTACTTCCATTGTTCTATATTTTTTTAATCATTGTCAAAACATTCTTGCCTTCCTCCCTGCGGTAAGAAACGGAGTCCATAATGTGCTTTACAAGGTGGATGCCAAGACCGCCGATAGGGCGTTCGTCCACTCCTGCCGTAATATCGACTTCAGGTTTGGCCGTCGGGTCGAAAGGCTTTCCGCTGTCGGAGATGATGAATTCCAGTTGTCCTTCCCGCAGCACGGCCTCAATGTCTACGAGTCCGTCGGAACCTTCGGGATAAGCATACTGGATAACGTTGGTTACGGCCTCCTCGAGGGCAAGGTTAAGGCTCATTGCTGCGCCCTGGTCGAGGTTCTTTTCTTCAGCGATAGTTTCTACAAAATCTGCCAGCTGAGGTATCTGCTGGATGTCATTGTGCAGAATAAGGTGCCGTTCGCTTGATTGGGGATGTGTGTCGTTCATATAGTGTATGACAAGCATTGTGAGGTCGTCGCTCTGGGCTGCATTTCCGACGAATTCCGAAACAGCCGCCTTCATAGCTTCAAGATGTCCGTTCGCAGTACGGCGCTCCTGCAGGACGGCTTCAAGCCGTTCTTCCGAGAATTGTTCGAACTTTTCGTTCTCCGCTTCGTTCAGGCCGTCGGTGAAAAGGAACAGAGTATCGTCGTAATGCAGGTCTGTCTCCTGCTCGTGGAATGACATCTTCGGCATTACGCCCATCGGCAAGTTGGGATTGACATTCAGCGGCTTGACCGTGTCCGACAGGACAAGCGGCGGGTTGTGGCCCGCATTGCAATATCTCAGGTGTCCTGTAGCCAGGTCAAGGATACCGCAGAAGAATGTAACGAACATACTGCTCTCGTTCATGTCCGACATTGAATCATTCATAGTCGTAACTATGCGCTGAGGGCTCTTTTCGTGAGCTGAAACAGTACGGAACAGGCTGCGCGTCACCGCCATTACCAGAGAGGCAGGCACGCCTTTGCCGCTCACGTCGCCGATACAGAAGAACAGTTTCTCATCGCGGATGTAGAAATCGTACAGGTCTCCACCTACTTCCTTGGCCGGTATCAGACAAGCAGAAAGGTCGATGTCGTGCCGTTCGGGAAAAGGCGGGAAGATGTTCGGAATCATCGCCATCTGGATGTTGCGGCCGATCTGGAGTTCGCTCTCCATACGTTCCTTCTTCTCGTTGGTCTGAAGATATTTGATCTGGTTCTTGGCCGTGACGCGGAGAATCAAAATGAGCATACCGAGGCCGAGGATCTGGAACATCCTCGAGAACCACTTCACGCGGCGGATATCGCTGTAAATCTCATCTTCAGGTATGGCGATTGCCATAGTCCAACCGGTAAGTTCTACAGGGGCGAAGAAAACCTGGTTGACCTTGCCGTCGATGCGCAAGGGCATATTGCCGGACTTCCCTTCTTTTGCTGCCCTGGACAACTCGTCGAAGCCTTCGGAGTCAGCCAGCATTTCCTTCAGATCCTCTATGTTGGTCCACAAGATCGGAGCGTTTGTCGGGCAGGCGAGCACAGATCCGCCTCTGCTCACCACCACCTGATAGGAATTGGGATAGACCACAGAACTGTTGGCGACCTGGGAAAGCCAAGCCAGCGAAATATCGGCAGTAAGCACTGCGGCTGTCTTTCCCTTGGTATCGTAAATCGGCACGGAATAGGTGGTCATCAGTGCGTTGCCGCCGCCTATGTCGAGATAGGGTTCTGACCAATAGCCACCGTCGATTTCGAGGGGTTTTGTGAACCACTCCTTTGACGGATAGTCATATTCTTCCGTTGCCAGTGACTTAAGGGCGAGTGTGTCAGCCTCCCTGCATACATACGGTGAATACAGGGGACGCTTGCGAAGGTAATTGGGCACTATTGCTACGGTAGATCCCATCACCGAAGGATTGTCTTCCACGATGCGCATCGGCACCCGGGGCAAACTGTCCGGATAGTCAAGGCACCAGCGGGCAATCCATACGCTGTTGCGTACCGCGGATTCGGCCTGGTGGGCGGCATCCTGAAGCAGCAGGCGGGTGGTCTGCAACTGGCTCTCGGCCCGCAACTGAGCTTGTTCATACAGTCCTTTTCGGGAGAAGTAGTTCTGAAGGAGCGACGTAGCCTCCAGAGTGAGCGCTGCCACTATAATCAGCAGCAGTCCGGCACCTGCCGATTGGCGCATTACTTTATCTAAATCCTTGAATCTTTTCATATCACGGGACGGCCTTTTGCAACCGCCTTACAAATGTAAAAAAAAGGGGGCAATTATTGTTAATTATAACTATCTTTGTAATAATGCATAGAGAATAATCAACTGTAACTATATGAAAAAAGCTATCGTTATCATTATCGCTGCGCTGGCTCTTTCGGCCCCGCGCGCATTGGCTCAGGATATGTTCAACCACTTGGCAGTCGGCATCTCCGTAGGTATCGACGGTCTCGGCCTTGAAGCTGCCACTCCGCTTGGAGATCACTTCCAGCTTCGAGGCGGCTATTCACTCGTGCCATTCACTTACAACAGAAATATAAACTTCGGAACTGCGAATGTTGGCAACAAGCCCCGCAATATGGATAACGTTCCTCTGCAGGCCAAGCTCTGGAAGGGCGGCCTCGGCAATATCCTCGCCGACTGGTATCCCGGAGAAGGCTCTTTCCACGTTACTGCAGGTGTGTTCGTGGGCGGCAATTTTGCAAGTGCCGACGCTGACCTTCGCAAGTCTCTCGATGCGGCTGAATACGGCACCCTGGGTATCGGATTTGAAGGCGGTCCTGCTTTCACTACCGACTCCAAAGGTTTCGCACACGTTGACTTCAAAGTTCTGCCCGTAATGCCTTATGTCGGCATCGGAGCAGGCCGTGCAATCAGCGAAGGCCGCGTCACCTTCACTATGGATTTCGGAGCCCTGGTTACCGGCGGCATCAAACCCCAGTCATACAACTACATCCGCAACTCCCTGAATCCCTCGAATCCTGTCGAGGTCATCAGCATCAACAGCAAGGCTGTCAACAACAGGGACAAGGGCTGGATTGACAAGATCAGCGGCATCCCCGTTTTCCCGCTCCTCAAATTCAACGTCTTCGTAAAACTCTTCTAGAAACATATCGGCAACGAAAAAAGTCCAGTATTACTGATGTGACCCCCAAAAGTTGGACGGTTTAACATTATTACGAGGCCTTAGATTGGAACAGAGTTCGGTATTGCACCGGGCTCTTTCCTTTTAGCCTCAGTTTGATTCTATTGTAGTACCGGATGTATTCCCTGAAAGCTTTTTTAAACTGGTCGATAGAGTCCCACTCCTGCAAATATAGCAATTCATTTTTCATCAAGCCAAAGATCTGTCCATCAGCACCGGCCTCTCCGTGGACAGACAAGGGATAACTAAACATCCGTCCATCGGATGGGGGTTCTGGATGGACAGACTGGTGAAAAACCAGCGTCCGTCCACTGAAACACCCCTCTGGGTGGACACTCGGGCAAAAAACCAGCATCCGTCCATCAGAACACCCCTTTGGGTGGACACGTGGACGAAAAATCTGCATCCGTTCCTCGGAAGTGTGTTCTGGAG
>JAFXPV010000008.1 GCA_017527625.1 Bacteroidales bacterium
ACGTGGATCTCGCGAGGCTCGACAACGTGCCAGTTGCCGTCTTCAAACATAATGGCGCCCCAGTTGTGGCTGTTGGTGTGGTTGACCTGACGCAGGGTGGTAGCGTATACCTGTGCGTTCGGATATTCCTTGCGGACGCGGTTGATCATCTCCTTGAAGCCTTCGATCTTGGCTGCGATGTCCTTACCGCCGGCCTCGGGACCTTCGATGCCGAGGCAGAGCTGGAAGTCTTCCTCGTTGCCGATGAGCACGTCAGCTATCGAGCAGATCTCGCTGAAAGCGTCGTGGAGTTCCTTCTCGCGGCCGATCCAGAAAGAAGCCCTGTAATTGAGGTCGAAGCTGACCTTTGAGCCGTATTTCTTGGCAGCCCTTGCGATTTCGAGGCAGAACTTGGTAGTCTCGGGGCTGAGAGCTGCGATAAGGCCTGAGAGGTGCACGATCTGCACGCCTTCCTGGCCGAAGATGCGGTCGAGGTCGAAATCCTTGGCGTTGAGGGTACGTCCCACTTCACCGGCGCGGTCGTTCCATACGCGGGGTCCGCGTGAGCCGAAACCGCTGTCGGCTACGTTGATCTGGTGACGGTAGCCCCAAGGGCCGCCCTGAGGAACTTCGACGCCTTCGAAATCCATTCCGCGGCTGCGGAGATTAGCCTTGATGAATGAAGCGAAGGGACTGCCTTCGACGAAGGTCGTCAGCACTTTCACCGGAAGGCCCAGGTATGAAGACACGCTGGCCACGTTGGTCTCGGCACTTGTTGCATAAAGTTTGAACACGTCACTGCATTGAACGGGCTGACCGTCGCCGGGAGTTATGCGCAGTCCCATACTCGTCGGAACCAGCATAGCATACTTGCACCCCTGCTTGAATTCGAATTTTGTCATAATAAATTATTGATTTACAATTGTTTATAATTATTTGATAAAGGTTGACCGCTAAAAATGAACGCTTTCGGGAAGCTAATCCTTGTAAAGATACAAAAAAAGAATCTGTAATAATAGTGTTATAAAAACAAAATATTACAGATTCTTCTATTCTGAGACAGAGACTTGCGGCCTATGACATACCTCTTGACTTCTTGATTTTTTCGTAGGCTTCCTGGACGTTCTTGAATTTCTCCTCGGCGGCCTTCTGGACATCCTCACCGAGGGTCGACACTTTGTCGGGATGGTATTTCAGGGCCATTCGCTTATAGGCCTTGCGGACTTCGTCGTCGGTGGCCGAAGTAGATATCTCAAGCACCCTGTATGCCGACTCGAGGTCGTTCTTGAACATCGACATTATGGAGTCGGTGTCGGCCGAAGACAGGCCGATGGCTGAGGCGATGGCTCCGAGGACGTCGACTTCTTCTTTCGTCACCCTGTGGTCGCTCTGCGCGAGGGCGACAAGATAATGGAAGAGCTGCAGGCGCTGGGAGTAGTTCATATAAAGGCGGATCTGGGAGCCCACCTCGTAGATGTTGATATCCTTCTCCATCAGGCCCTTGATGATGTCCTTGGCCTGTTCAGCCGCATCTTCGCCGAAATTCTGGCGCAGGAAGGCCTTCACGTACTCTAGTTCGGACTTTACGAAATGCCCGTCTGCTTTGATGACAGCTGCCGACAGGACGAGCAGGCTCATAAGGAAACTGTTGCGCTGCCCGGTGCGCTGCTGCTCGCGGGAATAGCCGCCGCTGCCAGCTCCTGCAGCGGAACCGCCGGTCCCGAAGGGAGATGAGCCGTCGCCAATCTCGGTATATGCAGAGCCTTTTTCGACAAGAGTGCCGAGGAAGAAGCCCACGAGCCCCCCTATCGGGCCGAACATCATCCAGCCCAGGAAACCGGAGATCCACTTGCCGACACCCATATCGAAAGCAGATTATTCTTCGGGAAGGAGGTCGCGCATAATGGCTGCGGCAGCCTTGCGGCCCGCACCCATCGCGAGAATCACAGTCGCCGCGCCGGTGACGACGTCGCCGCCTGCATAGACGTGCTTGCGGCTGGTCTGGTCCTGCTCGTTGAGGACGACGCAGCCGTGGCGGTTGGTCTCGAGGCCGGGAGTAGTAGATGCGATCAGAGGGTTGGGAGAAGTACCGAGGGCCATAATCACCACGTCGCACTCCACGTCGAATTCAGAACCGGGAACGGGGATGGGAGAACGGCGTCCGCTGGCATCGGGCTCGCCAAGTTCCATACGGATGCACCGCACGCCTCTTACCCAGCCTTTCTCGTCGCCGAGGACCTCGACAGGGTTGGAGAGCATACTGAAGACAATGCCTTCCTCCTTGGCGTGATGGACTTCTTCGCGACGGGCCGGAAGCTCGGTCTCCGTACGACGGTAAACTATCGTAACCTCTGCACCCAGGCGAAGGGCGGTGCGGGCGGCATCCATAGCGACGTTACCGCCGCCTACCACTACGCATTTCGCTCCTGCATAGATGGGGGTCTCGTATCCCTCTTCGTAGGCGTGCATAAGGTTGTTGCGGGTCAGGAACTCATTGGCTGAAACTACGCCGTTCAGGTTCTCGCCCGGAATATTCATAAATCTGGGAAGTCCGGCTCCGGTGCCGATGAAGACGGCGTCGTAGCCTTCCTTGTCCATCAGATCGTCGACAGTTACCGTGCGGCCCACGATGACGTCGGTCTCAAACTCAACGCCGAGCTCCTTGAGGGCTTCGACTTCCTTGCTGACGACACGGTCCTTGGGAAGACGGAATTCGGGGATGCCGTACTGCAGCACTCCGCCGACCTTATGCAGCACTTCGAAGACGTGTACCTTGAAGCCGGCTTTCGCAAGGTCGGTGGCGCAGGCGAGGCCTGACGGGCCGCTGCCGACGATGGCTACCTTCTTGCCGTTGGCGGGCTTGCACTCGTTGAACCTCACGCCGTTCTCACGGGACCAGTCGGCCACGAAACGCTCGAGCTTGCCGATGGCTACAGCCTCGCCCTTGTTGCCGAGGATGCATTTGCCTTCGCACTGCGTCTCCTGAGGGCAGACGCGGCCGCAGATGGCGGGAAGCGAGCTGTCGCGGGAGATCACCTCAGCCGCGGCGGCGAAGTCACCGTTCTTCACCTGCTCTATGAAATCGGGAATCTGGATATTTACGGGGCAGGCGCCGACGCACATCGGTTTCTTGCAATGCAGGCAGCGGCTGGCCTCGAGCATAGCCTCATCCTTGTCATATCCCAGACATACTTCTTCAAAGTTGTGAGCCCTTACCTTGGGGTCCTGTTCTCTGACTTTAACTCTGGTAAAACGATCTTGCATTGTTATTCCCTCCCGATTTTGCATTTATGAGTGTGTGAAGTAACTTTCTCCGCATTGTACATTCCCTGACGGCGCATAGCCTCGTCGAAATCCACCTGATAGGCGTCGAACTCGGGACCCTCCACGCAGGCGAAACGGGTCTTGCCTCCGACAGTCACGCGGCAGGCGCCGCACATTCCGGTGGCATCCACCATAAGGGTGTTGAGGCTGACGGTCAAGGGAATGCCCGAAGGCTGCAGGGTCTTCGTCACGAATTTCATCATTATCATAGGGCCGATGGCTACAGCCTGGTCGTAGGTCTTGCCCTTTGCCAGCAGGTCCTCGATCTTCTTGGTCACGAGACCGCCGAAGCCGTAAGAACCGTCGTCGGTGCAGACATAGAGGTTGGTGCAGACCTTGCTCATCGCCTCTTCGAAAATCAGCAGGTCCTTGGTCTTGGCGCCTATGATGACATCCACCATCGCGCCTCTCTCGTGCAGATACTTGGCCTGCGGATATACGGGGGCAGTACCCACACCGCCTGCAACGAACAGATACCTGCGACCCTTGAGCTCCTCATCGCTCATCTTCACGAAATCCGACGGAACTCCGAGGGGACCGAGCACGCTCGAGTAGCACTCGCCGACGTTGCGTGAGCAAAGAAGCCTGGTTGACACGCCGATCTGCTGGATTACCATATCCACCGTGCCGGCCTGTTTGTCATAATCGCTGATTGTGAGAGGAATCCTTTCTCCTTTAGGGTCGTTGATGACTACCAGGAACTGTCCCGGCAGCGCAGACGCCGCAATGCGCGGAGCTTCCACCTTGATGAGGTAGATGTTCTGGGCAAGCAGTTTCTTTTCGATAATTCTGTTCATATTGCAGTTGAATGACTTATAATCGCGTAAAGGTATTAATTTTTTATTGGATTTTTCTTCACCACGGCCACAAACTCCTTGAGGTAGAAGGGCTCGAAATATGCCACGTCCTCGAACCTGCCCGCGTCGAAAGCCCTCTGTGCGGCCGCGGCCATATAAGAGGCCTTGGGCGCCGTCTGAACATACACCCCGTTCGGGTGCGGGAAAGCGTCAGCGTATTTGCCGGCGCCTGTGCCTACGAAAGCGACCTTGCCTTCGGAGAGCAGGCCTTCATAGCTGCCGGCATCCAGGATCTTGGCCGACACCGGCTCGACGCAATTGCCGGCGGAGTCATAGACGGCCTGATAGACTTCCATCCTGCGAGCATCCAGCATCGGGACGTAGTAAGCCGCACCGGCGCACTGTTCCGTCTCCATAGCCTCAGCCAGCAGGACTTCCAGCGTCGGAACTGCGATGAGCGGGCACTTCAGGCCATAGCACAGGCCCTTGGCCGTCGACACGCCGACACGAAGGCCGGTGTATGACCCGGGGCCGCTGCTGACAGCTACCGCGTCGCAGTCGGACATCTGTTTCGAACATTTCCGGAAAAGGGATTCGACGGCCGGCACCAGCATCGACGACTGACGGTTGCTGTCGTCGATGGTGACAGTGGCGACAAGCGAGCCTCCCTGCGACAGCGCAACCGAGCACGCCGCTCCGCTCGTTTCTATCGACAAAATCAGACTATCTTTCATTACAGACCTCAAAAGTAGGATTTTTCTGCCGAATAAAAAAAGCGGCGGGCCCCTGAATCCAGAGGTCCGCCGCAGTTGCGTGCATCAAGCCTTAGAAAGCAGACACCACCGCTTCCTTAGGTCCGAAGATTGCCCTTACCAGCCTTCCGATGAAAAAGGCCACGTTGTACAGCAGCTCCTTCAGGCTCGAGTCCACACCGCCTGATACGAGGACGGCCTCGTCTGCAGTGATTTCCACGAAAAGGTCGTTGTAGTTTTTCATAACGCGTCCTCCTCAATCCTTAGTATCCGTAATTGTAACCGTCCCTGTATCCTTTCAGGATCGATCCCCAGTAGTTTTTGACGAAGGCGCACACCGCCACAGTGATCTCCAGAATCTTCCGGATCATCTCACCGGCACTTCCGCCCCTGATTTCCAGCTCGGAAGAAGATATCTCCTCCAATCCGGTCACTTTCATTCTTTTTTCTTCCATAGTAGTAATAGTTTTAGATTGATTCCCGCCTGCAATTGTCAAGGTCTGCAGGCTTCACCTTCTGAGCTCGCGAGACTCATATCTATCGTCCTGTCTGCCATTGCCAGATTGTCTTTCTTGTGCGTGATCATAATGACTGTCATCCCCTCATCGGCAAGACTGCGGACCGTAGCGAGGATTGCGGCCTCGGCGGCGCTGTCGAGCGAAGAAGTGGCTTCATCCATCACCAGCAGCCGGGGCCTGCGGTACAGCGCCCTGGCAAGCGCAATCCGCTGTCTCTGCCCACCGGAAAGGGTAGCACCCCTCTCGCCCACCCTGGTCAGCAGCCCGAGAGGCAGCGAGTCAAGCATATCCTGCATACCCAGGCTCACCACAAGTGCCGCGATGCGTTCCATATCGGGATCTTTCTCCCCGCCGGTGATGTTGTCCATCACTGTCGCGTTCATCAGCACGCACTCCTGGGGCACAATGGCCGTCCTGCTCCTCCACTGCCTCAGGCCGTAAAGTCCGATGTCTACGCCGGCAAAGGATATGCTGCCTTTGACAGGCTTGTAGCCGCGCATCACCAGAGCTGCGAGCGTGCTCTTGCCGCAACCGCTGCCGCCCGTCACCGCTGTCAGTTTCCCGGCCTCGAACGTCACGTCGAGATGTTCTATGAGAGGCTTGCAGCCGGGATAAGAGAAGCAGACGTCCCTGAAGACAAGGTCACCTCCGGAGTCTGGCACATCGGAGCCGGTCACATCCTCCGGCTCGAAATCCATAATCTCGAACAGCCTCTGCGCAGAGACCTTCGCTTCCGTGTAGCTTCCGTTCAGCCCCACGAGCTGGCCCATCGGTGCAGAAAAGAGCGTGATCATAGAATAGAAGGATACCAGCTCACCGACGCTCAGTTCTCCCGAAAACACGAATATGGATCCGGCGCACAGCAGAGTTATCGTGAGAGCCTTTGACACCACCTCCGTGGATTCCGAGAAAATACCTGCCCAGCGGCCGCCGTAGTACATCCGGTCGCAAAGGCGCGCGTACTGCTTCCCTATCCTTGCCGCCACTGCCTTTTCGGCACACATATATTTAATTGTGCCGATGGCCGAGATGCCCTCCACCGTCTTCTCCTCAAACGCAGCCGTCGACTCTATTATGTCCCGGTTCGCCTTTTTGTTCACCTTGTTGGAAACTGCGTACACAACGGTGTACAACGGTATAAACATCAGCATTAACAAGGCCAGTTTCCAGTAGTAGGTGAACATCAGGGCGAACGAGACAAGGAGGGTACACAGACTGAGCATAAGGGTAGTCATACCAGTCACGATGAAAGAACGTATTTTCATGGCATCGTACACCCTGGAGGCCAGCTCGCCGCTCCCCCGGAGCGTGAAGAAGCCGACCGGCAGGGTGAACAGATGGTTCAGATAGTCGTTTACAAGCGAATAGTCTATTCCTATGGAGGCCTGCAGGGCCGAAGTCACTCTGGTCAGGCCGCAGGCGAACGCCAGAGCGGCCAGCAGCGACATTGCCGCAGTCACGGCGGTGAGGGCCGTCGCCTCTCCTCCCGGAATCACGTCGTCCACTATCCTCTGGAGGAATATCGACGTGCTGAGGGATATAATAATATATAGGATGGAAGCGGCAAGCGTCAGGGCCAGCTGCTTTCCATAGACTTTCGTGATGCGGGCGAGCCTTCGCACCGGATTGACGGTCCTGTCGCCCCTGACGAAGTTTTCCCCGGGTTCGCAAAGGACGATGTATCCGCTCCATTGCCGGCCGAGACGGTCGGCGGACACCGTCTCAAGGGTTCCCCGGGCCGGGTCCATTATCACGAAGCCCTTGTGGCTGACGCCGCTCAGCACCACGAAATGCAGCATACCTTCGTCCGTCTCCAGATGCAGGATCGCAGGCCTCGGCACCTGCCGCAGCGTTTCCACATCCTTCGCCACCGACTTGAACGCCCTTGCGTCAAGGCCCACTGCAGAGCAGCCGTCGAGCACTCCTTTGATAGTAGTGCCCTGCACGGTCGCTCCGCACATCTGCCGCACCGTCACCAGGGGCAGGCTGAGGCCATACCACCTCGCCACCCAGACTATGCAGGCCACCGCACAGTCCGTAGCATCGTGTTGTCTGATTCCCTTTACCTTTTTCATACATCCAAAAGCAAACGGGAGTCTGCCATCTGCAGCAGTACTTGGGCCGTCCCCCTTCGTCAGGCACACGCACAGCTACGCTCCCGCTTGCTCAAGGCAAAGTAGGCGATTAAAAATAGAAAAAAATATAGGCTGTCGACAATTATGCAACTATTGTCGGAACGTCAGAAACTGGCTGTTTTTGGATTATCGACTTCAAAGTCGGAAATATCTTGTCTGACAAATCCAAAAGTGGTTTGAAGAAATTGGAATCAGCCAGATCCTCCTCGCTGATGAAGCCAAGGAGCTCATTGGCGGAGTTCACGAAGTAGGCAAGCAGGCTCAGCAGGACCACCACCTTCAGCATAGAAAAGAGGATGCCCAGCAGACGGTCCAGCCAGCCGAGCATTGTGATCTTGATGACCGCGTTCAGCAACTTTTCGACGAGGGCGAAGACGAGCGCCACCGCGATGAAGACTACTGTGAAGCTTATGACCGATGTCCACACGGGCTGAAGCTCGATGCGGCTGCCCAGCCATTCGGCCACGGGAGCGCTGAACGAGATCGACAGCTTGATGCCGACTATGATGATTACAAGGGATATGACCTGTCTGAGAAAGCCGTTCTTCGCTCCGAAATAAAGACAGGGTAGCAAACAGCAGAGTATGACGATATCTATGATGCCCATTGAAAACTGCTTGAAGCGCCTTGCTCAAAAGCATTGCTCAAAATTAACTATTTATAGTATCTTTGCAAATTCAAAAAATAGGAAGATGAGTTTTACCGAGTACAAACAGCTTGACCTTGTAGAAGTTAACCGCACCATACTGGAAAAATGGCGCAGACAGGACGCATTCAAACATACCCTCGCCCTGCGCGAAGGACAGCCGCGCTTCGTATTCCACGAAGGCCCCCCTTCCGCCAACGGAATGCCCGGAATCCACCACGTAATGGCACGTTCCATCAAGGACGCCGTCTGCAGATACAAGACGCAGACCGGCTACCTTGTAGAGAGAAAGGCCGGCTGGGACACCCACGGCCTGCCAGTTGAGCTTGGCGTGGAGAAGAAGCTCGGCATCACCAAGGAAGATATCGGCAAGACCATATCCGTCGAAGAATACAACCGCACCTGCCGCAAGGAGGTTATGAAGTACACCGACCAGTGGGTCGACCTCACCGAGAAGATCGGCTACTGGGTGGATACTGACAATCCTTACATCACATACGACAACAGCTACATAGAGACCCTGTGGTACCTGCTGAAGGATATCTACAAGAAGGGCTACCTCTACAAGGGCTACTCTATCCAGCCTTATTCACCCGCCGCAGGCACCGGCCTGAGCACACACGAGCTCAACCAGCCCGGCTGCTACCGCGACGTCAAGGACACCACCTGCGTCGTCCAGTTCCAGGTCATCAAGAACAGCCTGTCCCAGCCCCTGTTCGGCGACAGCCCGCTGCCCGTATTCATCCTGGCCTGGACCACCACACCGTGGACCCTGCCTTCGAACACCGCGCTCTGCGTCGGTCCCAACATAGAGTACGTAAGGGTTGAAAGCGTCAATCCCTACACCAAGGAGCCTGCCATCTATGTAGTGGCCAAGGCCCTCGTACCCACCCTTTTCAACGACAAGAACCCCTTCACCGTGCTCGAAGGTTCGTTCAAGGGTTCGCAGCTCAAGGACATCAGCTATGAGCAGCTCATTCCCTGGGTCAAATGCGCCGAAGGCGGCCTGAGGGTCATCTGCGGAGACTTCGTGTCGACTGAGGAAGGTACCGGCATCGTCCACATCGCCCCGACTTTCGGAGCCGACGACAACAAGGTCGCCAAACAGTCCGGCGTTCCCGCTATGCTGCTCACCGACGCGAACGGCGTCCAGCAGCCGATGGTGGACCGCAGCGGAAGGCTCTACCGTCTCGAAGACCTCGACAAGGATTTCATAAAGGAAAGGGTTGACGTCGCCAGCTACGGCCAGTATGCCGGCAGATATGTGAAGAACGCATACGACGACACCCTCGGCCCGGACGACCCCACTCTTGACATAGACCTCTGCGTCGAGCTCAAGCAGCAGGGCAAGGCCTTCAAGATAGAGAAACACGTCCACAGCTATCCCCACTGCTGGAGGACCGACAAGCCCGTGCTCTACTATCCTCTCGACTCCTGGTTCATCCGCACTACTGCAGTGCAGCCCAGGATGATAGAGCTCAACAAGACTATCCGCTGGAAACCCGAGTCCACAGGAACCGGACGCTTCGGCAAATGGCTGGAGAACCTTCAGGACTGGAACCTGTCGAGGAGCCGTTTCTGGGGCACTCCGCTTCCCATCTGGCGCACCGAGGACGGCAAGGAAGAGAAATGCATCGGCTCCCTGGCCGAGCTCTACGATGAGCTGGAGAAGGCCGTGGCCGCCGGCATAATGAAGTCCAACTACCTTAAGGACAAAGGTTTCGTCCCGGGAGATTTCTCCAAGGAGAATTACGACAAGGTGGACCTCCACCGCCCCATCGCCGACGAGTTGTTCCTGGTGTCTGACAGCGGCCGCAAGATGGTCCGCGAGACCGACCTCATCGACGTATGGTTCGACTCGGGAGCAATGCCTTATGCCCAGCAGGGCCTCAAGGACCTCGGCAAGCCCGCCTTCGGACAGACTGCGGACTTCATCGCCGAAGGTGTGGACCAGACCCGCGGATGGTTCTTCACCCTTCACGCCATCAACACGATGGTCAGCGACAAATGCGCTTTCAAGAGCGTCATTTCCAACGGACTCGTCCTCGACAAGAACGGCAACAAGATGAGCAAGCGCCTCGGCAACGCCGTCAATCCGTTCGAGGCCCTCGACAAATACGGAGCGGACGCCCTGCGCTGGTATATGCTCACAAACGCGCAGCCCTGGGACAACCTCCGTTTCGACGAGGAAGGCGTGGATGAGGTCCGCCGCAAATTCTTCGGAACTCTCTACAACACATATTCATTCTTCTCACTCTACGCCAACGTCGACGGATTCAATCCCGGCAGCGACAAAGGCGAGGCAGAGCTCACGGAGATCGACAAATGGCTGGTATCGCTCGAGAACAGCCTCATCAGGGACGTGCGCGCCTGCTACGAAGACTTCGACCTGACGACTGCAGGAAGGCTCATCCAGAGCTTTGTGTGCGACAACCTCAGCAACTGGTATGTACGCCTCAACCGCAAGCGTTTCTGGGGAGGCGGGATGACCGCATCCAAGCTCGGAGCCTACAGGACGCTCTACCACTGCCTCAAGACAGTCGCGCTGCTGTCGGCCCCCATCGCCCCGTTCTTTATGGACAGGCTATGGTGCGACCTTGTGGAAGGAGCTGAAAACGTCCACTACGAGATGATGCCCGAATTCGACGCCGCTCTCATCGACCCCGACCTGGAGTATAGGATGCAGCTTGCCCAGAGATGCTCGTCAATGGTTCTCGCACTGCGCCGCAAGGTGAACATCAAGGTGCGCCAGCCTCTGGCCAAGATTATGGTCCCGGTGCTCGACAGCCGCTTCAAAGAGCAGTTCGAGAAGGTCAGCAACCTCGTTTCAAGCGAGGTCAACGTCAAGGAAGTGGAGTTCATCTATGACACCACAGGACTCATCACCAAGAAGATAAAACCCAACTTCAAGACCCTGGGCAAGAAATACGGCAAGCAGATGAAAGACATCGCCGCCGCCTTCGCGCAGATGGGCCAGCAGCAGATCTCCGACATAGAGAAGAGCGACGCTTACACGCTCAGCCTCGCTTCCGGCGACGTGCTGCTCGACAAGGAAGATTACAGCATAAGTTCAGAGGATATGCCGGGCTGGCTCGTAGCCAGTGACAGCGACCTTACAGTGGCCCTTGACATTACCGTCACCGACCAGCTGCGCCGCGAAGGCATCGCCAGGGAGCTGATCAACCGCATCCAGAACCTGCGCAAGGACAACGGCTTCGAAGTCACCGACCGCATCCGCCTGACGGTGGAAGACCTTCCCGAGGTACGCGACGCCCTGCAGGATTTCCGGCAGTACGTATGCGAGCAGACGCTTGCCGTCAGCCTCGATTTCGGAAAAGGCTTCGGCGGCTCTGAAGTAGAATGGGACGAAGCCATCATAGAGCTCAAGGCTGAAAAGGCGTAATATTCCGAATTATTTATTATCTTTGTTAGAACACCAGCTAAAACTCCGTTAGATATGGCAAAGACGAAAACCACAACCACCCCTGTTGCCGAGAAAGTCAGGTACAGTGACGAAGAGCTTCAGGAATTCAAGGCCCTCATCCTAGAGAAACTTGATGCTGCGAAAAAGGAGTATGAAGTCCTCAAGGGGTCTGTAGACCTGAGTTCTAGCAACGACACGGAAGACACTTCTCCTACCTTCCAGATGGAAGAAGGCGCTTATTCCCTTTCGAAAGAAGAGGTCAGCAGGCTGGCGGCACGCCAGTACAAATTCATCCAGAGCCTCGAAGCGGCCCTGAAACGCATTGAAAACAAAACCTACGGCATCTGCCGCGAAACGGGCAAACTTATCCCGAAAGAGCGTCTGAGACTTGTACCTCACGCCACCTTGAGCGTCGAGGCTAAAAACGACAAGAACAAATAATGGCCCTGACAAAAGGCAAGAAGATTACCATTTTCGTGATTGCCCTGTTGGTTATTGACCAGGTTTCCAAGATCCTGGTCAAGACCAATATGACTCTTGGCCAGAGCATCAATGTCATCGGAGACTGGTTCCAGATTTATTTCGTCGAAAATGCAGGAATGGCTTTCGGTATGTCGTTCGGCGGCGTAGTCGGCAAGTTCCTGCTTTCTTTTTTCAGGATTGTCCTGGGCGTTGCGATGTTCCTGTACATCCGCAAGCTGCTCAAGCGTGACGACGTCCCCACAGGCGTCCTTTACGGCATTGCAGCCATTATGTGCGGAGCCATAGGCAACATCTTCGACTCCCTTTTCTACGGCCTTATCTTCAGCGAGAGCGGTTTCACCCAGGTAGCCACGCTTTTCCCCGAAGGAGGCGGTTATGCAGGCCCGTTTTTCGGCAAGGTGGTGGATATGCTCTACTTCCCCATCATCGACACCACACTCCCGGACTGGTTCCCCATCTGGGGAGGGAAACCGTTCCTGTTTTTCAGCGCCATTTTCAATTTTGCGGACAGCTGCATCACCGTAGGTGCTTTCTATCTGCTGATCTTCCAGTGGCGCTTCTTCGCCGCTAAAGAAAACAATTAATAATCGGGGGTAATTCCGCTGATTTTTATATCTTTGCAGTTTGATTCCAAACTGCATTTTTTGATATACATATACGACACTTATGGCTTATCTGAAATTCAACAAAGCTGAGCTCGTAAACCTCGAGTATTCTCTCAAGAGGGAACTTATTGCCACGAACCGTACGGGCGCCTACGCCAATACGACCATCGTATGCTGCAATACCCGCAAGTACCACTGTCTGCTTGCCGTTCCCATCGAGAAGATGAACTGGCGCAGGCACGCGCTCCTTTCAAGCCTTGATGAGACTCTCATCCAGCACGGCAAGATGTTCAATCTCGGAATTCATTGCTACGGTGAAGTTTTTGAGCCGAGGGGGCACAAGTACATCGTCGACTATGAGAACGACCCCGTGCCCACCATCACTTACAGCGTCGGTGGAATGAAATTCCAGAAACAGATCCTTATGGTCCGCGACCAGGACAGGGTGCTCATCAAGTACACCCTTCTTGACGCCCACTCCGACACCACCCTGCGTCTGACTCCGTATCTCTCTTTCAGGAGCATCCACGAGCTGACCCAGAGCAACATCGGCGCAAACACCCACTATATGGACATTCCGAACGGCAAAGCCTTCAAGATGTACGACGCTCTGCCCACGCTGAACATGCAACTGTCCAAGAAGTCAGAATATGTAGCCAACCCTGACTGGTACTACGGCATCGTATATCCCGAAGAGAGAAGAAGAGGTTACAACTACAAGGAAGACCTCTTCGTCCCCGGTTTCTTTGAGATGCCCATCAAGAAAGGCGAGAGCATCGTGTTCTCGGCATCCACTGAAACTTACGAACCGGCCAGCTTCAAACGCACCTTCAACTCCGAACTTTCAAAGGTCGGAATCTGCGAAGACTTCGAATCCAACCTGCGCAGCGCAGCTTCAAGGCTCTTCTTCGAGCGCGCCGGCAGGCTTGAGATATGCTCCGGCTTCCCGTGGCTCGGCGTAGGCCAGCTGCGCGACACCACGATGACCGCTGCAGGTCTCACTATCTACAACAACGGCGATACCAAGGCATACCTGCGCGTCATCGACGGAATGATCGACAAATGGAAAGAGAATCTGTTCATCTCTTCACAGCAGGTCGACGCTCCTCTGCGTATGGCCCTGCTGATGCAGAACTACATCGACTTCACCGGTGACAGCAAAGGCATCTGGAGCAAATACGGCAAGACGCTCAAACAGATCATCAAGAGCTACATCGCTGGCAGACCCGAGGTGCATATGCACGACAACGGCCTGCTCTGGGCCCAGATGAACGGCGTGGCCCTCACTTGGATGGACACCTACACCAACGGCCATCCCGTTGTCGAGAGAGCCGGCTATCAGGTCGAGACAAATGCTTTGTGGTACAACGCCCTGCGCTTCTGCAGCGATATGTGCTACAAATTCGACTCAGACAAGAAATTCGCAAAGCATCTCGAGGAGATCGCAGCGAAGATAGACATAGTGTTCTTCGATATGTTCTGGGTCAAGGACGGCAAGCACCTCGCCGACTATGTCGACGGCAAAGGCCAGAACGTCTTTATGCGCCCCAATCAGCTATATGCCTGCACCCTCCAGTACAGCCCCATCAGCGACATCGCCCAGAACGAAGTGCTCAAGGCCGTCAAGCGTGAGCTCGTGACTCCCCGCGGAATCAGGACCCTGGCTCCCAAGAACCCGTTCTACAAGGACACCTACGACGGAGACCACCACGCCCGCGACCTCGCTTCCCACAACGGTTCGACCAGACCCTGGCTGCTCGGTCTTTACACAGCAGCCTGCTTCAAGCTCCACGGAGCGGCATTCGTCCACGAAGCCGAGTCTCTGATCAAAGGCTTTGAGGAAGATATGACCATCCACGGCATCGGCGCCGTTGCCGAGCTTTATGACGGCAACCCGCCGTTCATCCCTCACGGAGCCATCAACTCCGCACTCAGCACTGCCGAGATTCTGAATATTATCTATATGATCAAACGATATAAGGAGAATAACTGATGAGAGTTTTGATGTTTGGATGGGAATTTCCCCCTCATATCTCAGGCGGTCTGGGAACTGCCTGCTACGGAATGACCAAAGGTCTGGCTCACAACGATGTCGACGTGCTGTTCGTGATGCCTTCCGCCAGCGGAGACGAAGACCAGAGCGACATTAGCATCATCAATGCCAGCGACGTCGCCACAGCCGACACAGTGCTGAGCATCGACGAATTCCTCGGCAAGGTAGAATTCCTCAGGATCGGCAGCAACATTATGCCTTACGTAGACCCTGAAGATTACTCGAAGCTTACCGCAGAAGAGCGCCTGATGCAGTCGGAAGAGTTCAAATACCACTTCCACAACAAATACAAGTTTTCCGGCAAGTACGGCACCAACCTTATGGAAGAGGTGGTCCGCTACTCTATGGTCGGCGGAACTCTCGCTCTCCAGAACAATTTCGACGTGATCCACGCCCACGACTGGCTCACATACCTGGCCGGCATAGCCGCCAAGAGAGTCAGCGGCAAGCCGCTCGTCATCCACGTGCACGCCACCGAATATGACCGCACCGGCGAGAACGTGAACACCCAGGTCTACGCAATCGAGCAGATGGGTATGCGCGAAGCCGACAAGGTCATCACAGTCAGCGATTGGACCAGGAATATCGTCATCAACAAATACGGCATCGACCCCGAGAAGGTTGTCACTGTCCACAACGCAGTCGACTTCTCAAACAGGGAGACCCTCGTCGCCAAGCGCGGCGTTCCCGAGAAGACCGTCACCTTCCTCGGCCGCATCACCTTCCAGAAAGGTCCCGAGTATTTCATCGAGGCTGCATACAAAGTCCTCCAGAAGACTGACAACGTCCGTTTCGTGATGGCCGGCAGCGGAGACCTGCTGAACCGCTCAATCAGGCGTGTCGCACAGCTCGGGATGGCCGACAAATTCCACTTCACCGGCTTCCTGCGCGGCGCCGACGTGCAGAAGATGTTCGCCCTGAGCGACGTCTATGTTATGCCTTCGGTTTCCGAGCCTTTCGGAATCTCCCCGCTTGAAGCGATGCAGAGCAACGTGCCCACCATCATCTCCAAGCAGAGCGGCGTAGCCGAAGTCCTGAAATATGCCATCAAGGTGGATTTCTGGGACATCGACGCCCTCGCCGATGCGATTTACGGTCTGGTCACCTACCCCGCCATCGCCAAGGTGGCCGGAGAGAAGGGTTATGACGAAGTCAACTCCCTCAAGTGGGACCACGCGGCAGCCAAGATCAAGGACGTATACCAGGCTGCAATGAATTTGAAATAGTAAAAAAATCATATTATGGCAACAACAAAAAGTATCTGCTTATACTTTCAGGTTCATCAACCTGACCGACTGAGACAGTATAGATTCTTCGACATCGGCAACGACAGCAACTACTGCGACGAGTTCACCAACAAGGTCATAATGCGCAGGGTGGCCCAGAAGTGCTATCTTCCCGTCAACGCCCTCCTCGTCGACCTGATCCGCAAGAACGGCAAGAAATTCAAAGTAGCTTTCTCTATTTCAGGAGTGGCTATCGACCAGTTCAAACGTTTCGCCCCGGAAGTGATCGACAGCTTCAAGGCTCTCGCCGACACCGGCTGCGTAGACTTCCTCGCAGAGACCTACGCCCACTCTCTGGCATCTGTAGCTAACGAGGCTGAGTTCAAGCAGCAGGTCAAGGACCACAGCAAGCTCATCGAGGCCACTTTCGGAGTAAAACCCGTGACATTCCGCAACACCGAGCTCATCTACTCTGACGCCATCGGTGCCACCGTAGCTTCAATGGGCTACACCACGATGCTCACAGAGGGTGCCAAGCACATCCTCGGCTGGAAGAGCCCGAACTTCGTATACACCAACGCCATCAACCCCAGGCTCAGGCTCCTGCTCAAGAACAGCGCAATGAGCGACGACATCGCCTTCCGTTTCTCAGACAAGAACTGGAACGGCTGGCCGCTCACAGCCGAGAAATATGCTTCCTGGGTAGAGGCTGCCCTGCAGAACGACGACACCCTCAACCTCTTTATGGACTATGAGACCTTCGGAGAGCACCAGCAGGCAGAAAGCGGCATCTTCGATTTCCTCAAGGCGCTGCCCGCAGCTTTGCTGGCGAAAGGCTTCAGCTTCAACACCCCCGCCGAAGTCGCCAGGATGCACCAGCCGGTAGCTCCGCTCCACGTTCCGGACCCGATTTCGTGGGCCGACGAGGAGAGGGATCTGAGCGCCTGGCTCGGAAACGAACTCCAGAACGAAGCTTTCCACAAAGTCTACGCAATCGGAGCCAAGGTCAAAAGGACCAAGGACGAGGAGCTTATCAAGACCTACAGGATGCTCCAGGAGAGCGACCACTTCTACTATATGTGCACGAAATTCTTCTCAGACGGTGCCGTCCACAGCTACTTCAACCCTTACGACACACCCTACGAGGCTTTCATCAACTATATGAACGTACTCAGTGATTTCGAACTCAGGGTCGACGCTTTCCTGAAAAACAAGAATAATAAGACAAATGCCTGATTATCTATTTGAAGTCAGCTGGGAGGTTTGCAACAAGATAGGCGGCATCCATACCGTCCTTGCGACGAAAGCCCTCCATCTGGCCGGAGAACTGAAAAAACACCATATACACATCGGGCCTGACGTCTGGCGCAATACCGAAAGGAACCCGGAATTCACCGAAGACCCGTCGCTTTATAAATCGTGGCGCCTGGCCGCTGAAGAAGAAGGCCTGCGCGTGCGCGTGGGTCATTGGAACGTGCCGGGCAATCCGGTAGCGTTCCTCGTGGATTTCACGCACCTGATCGCCCGCAAGAACGACATACTCACCAACCTGTGGACCAGCTACGGGGTTGACTCCCTCACCGGAGACTGGGAATATGTCGAGTCCGCACTGTTCGGCTACGCCGCAGGAGAAGTCATCCAGAGTTTCACGAAATTCAGGATCGCATCCGGCAAGAAGGTTGTGGCCCAGTTCCACGAATGGATGACCGGAGCCGGCCTGCTCTACCTAAAATCTGCGAACATCCCGGTCGGAACGATCTTCACGACTCACGCCACCGTCGTCGGACGCTGCCTGAGTTCGAACAACCTGCCGCTCTACGACGAGCTCGGCAAGGCTGACGCCGACAAACTTGCAGTGGAATACGGCATGGCCGCCCGTCACACTCTCGAGAAAGCTTCCGCAGCCCAGGCCGATGTTTTCACGACAGTAAGTGACCTTACTGCCGTCGAGTGCAAGCAGTTCCTCGGCAGGGAGGTGGACATCGTAACTCCCAACGGATTCGAGGACAGCATCGCCCCCACTGTCGAAAAAATGCCCGAAGTCCGCGCCGCAGCCCGCAGGAAACTGCTGGAGGTGGCAGCGCTGATGAGCGGCAAGGAATACGACGACTCTACCCTGCTGCTGTCTACCGGCGGCAGATATGAATACGCCAACAAAGGCCTCGACGTAGTGTTGGACGCCCTCGGCAGGCTGAATGCCGAAGGTGTCAAAGGCCGCAGGGCAGCCGCCTTCATTCTGGTTCCCAGCGGCAACAACGGTCCCGACAAGACCCTGCTCGAGAAGATGCAGAATCCCGCACTGTCCTATACGACCGCTGTCTCCCACTATCTTATGGACGACTATGACATCATAAGCCGCCGGATGAGGGAGCTGCACCTGGACAACGGCAAAGACGCCTGCATAGATGTATTCTTCATTCCCAGCTACCTCAACGGGAACGACGGAATATTCAATATGAGCTACTACGACCTTCTGGCCGGAATGGACCTGACGATATTCCCGTCATACTATGAGCCCTGGGGATACACTCCGCTGGAGTCGCTGGCTTTTATGGTGCCTACGGTGACCACTACGACCGCCGGTTTCGGGCTTTGGGTCAACGACCACTATCCCGCCGACAAGCCGAAAGAAGGTATTTGCGTCGTAAAACGCACCGACGGCAACTATGACGAGGTCGTGGAGAGCGTCTGCAGCCGCATCCTCGAAATAGCGTCGCTCAACAAGAAACAACAAGCCGCATATCGCGACAACGCCAGGGAGATTTCCAAGATAGCTCTCTGGAAAAACAACATTACATATTACAAAGAAGCATACTCCCTGGCTATAGACAAAGTCGTGGCGAAGTATGGGAAAACCCCTGTATACAGGGAAGAAACAGCAAATTCATATACTAAAATGGCAACAAACACCCCCTCTTGGACCAGAATGATCATCACCAGGCAGCTTCCGGAACGTCTCAGACCTCTGGAGGAACTTGCCAAGAACCTTTGGTGGTGCTGGAACCAGGAAGCTATAGAACTCTTCGCATCTATCGACAGCAAACTCTGGAAAGAGTCTAAAGGCAGCCCCCTCGAGCTGCTCGACCGCATCAAGCTGTCCAAATACAAAGAGCTTTGCTCGGATGAAGCATTCCTTGCCCGTCTGGACCGCGTATACGCCGACTTCAAGGCCTATATGAAAGAGAAAGACGACAGACAGGGCCCGTCAATCGCCTATTTCTGTATGGAATACGGCATCGACACTTCACTGAAGATTTATTCCGGAGGCCTCGGAATCCTTGCCGGTGACTACCTCAAGGAAGCCAGCGATATGAAAGTCAATATGACTGCCGTCGGCCTGCTCTACAGATTCGGCTATTTCACCCAGAAGCTTTCAGCCCAGGGTGACCAGGTCAGCTACTACGAGCCCCAGGATTTCGCAAAGGCTCCTGTAACCCCTATCCTGGACAAGGACGGCAAATGGCTTACAGTCAGCATCGCTTTCCCCGGACGTACGATGTTTGCAAGGCTTTGGAAGGCTGAAGTCGGCCGCACCGACCTCATCCTCCTCGACACCGACTTCGAGGACAACCACGACGAAGACCGCCGCGTGACCCATCAGCTCTACGGAGGTGACTGGGAGAACCGCCTCAAACAGGAAATCCTGCTCGGTATGGGCGGCGTCAGGGCGCTCAGGGCTCTCGGCATCAATACCGACGTATATCACTGCAATGAAGGCCACGCCGCCTTTATGGGCATCGAAAGGATGCGCGAATATGTGAACAACGACGGACTGTCCTATATGGAGGCTCTGGAAATGGTGCGCAGCACTTCACTGTTCACCACCCACACCCCCGTCCCTGCAGGCCACGACTCATTCACGGAAGATTTGCTCCGCGTCTATATGTCGCAGGTTACCGACTACCTGAAATCCGACTGGACTGCATTTATGCAGCTCGGCAAGATCAATGCTTCCGACCCGGGCGAGAAATTCTCTATGAGCATCCTGGCAGCCAACCTGTCGCAGGAGGTCAACGGCGTCAGCTGGCTGCACGGCAAGGTAAGCCAGAAGATACTGGCCAATATGTGGCCTGGCTACCTGCCCGAGGAGCTGCACGTAAGCTACGTGACCAACGGTGTCCACTACCCTACCTGGACAGCCCCCGAATGGAAGAAGATACACGCACGCGTGTTCGGCGACGCATTCCAGACTCACCACTACGACAAGTCCTGCTTCGGCGGCATCCGCAGCATCCGGGACGAGGAAATCTGGTGGACACGCAACCTTCTCCGCAAGAGACTTATCGAGGCCGTCAAGAACATCCTGTCCGACACTTCGGCAACCGCACATTACTCTCCCCAGCAGATCGTCAAGATCAAGAAGACCCTCAGGGACGACATCCTCACCATCGGATTCGCACGCCGTTTCGCGACTTACAAACGTGCAACCCTGCTCTTCCGCAACCTTGAGCGTCTGGACCAGATAGTCAACGATCCCAAGCATCCCGTCCAGTTCCTGTTCGCCGGCAAGGCTCACCCTGCCGACGGCGCAGGCCAGGACCTCATCAAGCGCATCGTCGAGATTTCCAAGATGCCTCAGTTCATAGGCAAGATCGTGTTCATCCCGAACTACGACATCTCCATCGCCAAACTGCTCGTGCAGGGCGTGGATGTATGGATGAACAACCCTACCCGTCCTCAGGAAGCATCCGGAACCAGCGGCGAGAAAGCCGTAATGAACGGTGTAATGCACTTCAGCGTCCTTGACGGATGGTGGGTTGAAGGATACAAACCCGGCGCCGGCTGGGCCCTTCAGATGGAACGCACCTACGACAACCAGGATTTCCAGGATGAACTCGACTCGGCTACCATCTACAACATCATCGAGTCTGAGATTGCCGCCCAGTTCTACGACAAGGACAATAACGGAATCTCTTCTGAATGGATCGCCACCATCAAGAACACCATCAGCGAGGTGGCCTGCAACTTCACCACCAACAGGATGATGGAGGACTACCTCAACCAGTACTACATCCCCCTGTCAAAGCGTGGTGCCCAGTTAGGTAAAGACGACTTCAAGGAAGCCCGCGAAATCGCTCTCTGGAAGAAGGATATGCGCCGCGAGTGGAACAGCATCGAAATCATCTCCAACTCAAAGAACGAAGCCACCAACAATCCGCTCGTCCTCGGTCAGGAGAGGATCTCAACGATTGTCGTCAACCTCGGTGAAGTAGATCCTGAGGATATCGGCTTCGAAATCGTGTTTGCAGAGCAGGACGCCAAGGGCGACTATCACGTAAGGGAAATCCACGAGTACCAGCTGACAAGCTGCAAGGACGGCATCGCAACCTACCAGGTCAACATCACTCCTGAGACCACCGGTATGTGCGAAGTCGCTTCCCGTATGTACGCAAAGAACAGCAAGCTCCCTCACCGTCAAGATTTTGAACTCGTAAAATGGTTGTAGCCGCTACAGGTTTCTTCGATGGAGTCCACCTGGGCCACGCCAAGGTGATCGAACTTCTGTGCGCCACGGCGAAAGCCGAGGGCAAGCGGAGCGCCGTCGTCACTTTCTGGCCCCACCCCAGGAGCATCCTGAGACAGGACGCCGGCAAACTGCGTCTGCTCAACTCCCTCGAAGAGAAGGAAGAACGTTTCAAGGCTCTCGGCGTCGACGAAGTCCACGTGGTGGATTTCACCAGGGAGTTCAGCAAGAAGACCGCCGAAGAGTTCATAAATGAATACCTGATTGCCAAGTTCGGAGTCTCAACGCTGATAGTAGGCTATGACCACAGGCTCGGCTGCAAGAAGACAGGCAGCGACGACATCGTCAAGATTGCCGGAAAATGCGGCATCAAGGCCGTGCGCGTCGGGGCCATCAGCGACTCCTACAACACGATAAGCAGCACCTACATCCGGAATCTCATCGAAACCGGAGGCATAGAACGCGCCAATGCACTGCTCGGGTACGAATACACTCTGAAAGGAGTCGTCGTCCCGGGCTGCGGCAAAGGCCGTCAGATAGGTTTCAGGACCGCCAATATGAGCCTCTACGACCCGCTCAAGCTCATCCCCTACAACGGAGTGTATGCGGTGCGCGCATCAGTCGAAGGCAAGACCTACAAGGGCGTATGCAACATAGGCTACCGCCCCACTACCGAAGACGGGCGCGGGCTGACCATCGAAACCCATCTGCTGGATTTCGAAGATGACATCTACGGGCTGGACCTCACCGTCCGTTTCGTGGAATTCATACGCGACGAGCAGCGTTTCGACTCGATGGACCAGTTGCGCGACCAGTTGTTCAGAGATGCTGACGAAGCTGATAAAATTTTGAAATAGAGAGATATGGAACCTTTTTTCATCTTCTTTATGGCATTCATCGCCTTCATCGTCATTTCGATTGCGAAAAGCGAGAAGGAACGCCGCAAACGCGCTGATGCAAGAAGGGCCAGGGTAAAGTCTCAGCAGGAGGCTTTCAATGCGGACGAATTCAAAGTTCCCGAACCCACGACCGTCCCGCAGGACAATACCGCCTACTACGGGGAGGACGTTCCGCGCACTACCGTGGCTGACCTGCACGAAAACGACAAGGATGTCCGCAAGGATCTCGACCTGGACCCCGAGAAGATGATCATTTATTCCGAAATACTTAAACCCAAGTTTTAGAAAACTCAATATTTTTTGTAACTTTGGTATCGATTTAACGAAAGGGTCCCGTTTTACGGGATTCTTTTTAATTTTTGTCAATTCATGTCACAGATTCACTATCTTACACAAAAGGGACTGGACGACCTCAAGGCCGAGCTTGATGAGCTCCTTGCGCAACGTCCGGTCATTTCAAGGGCCATTGCAGAAGCCAGAGACAAGGGAGACCTGTCTGAAAATGCAGAATATGACGCCGCCCGTGAAACCCAGGGCATGCTTGAACTCAAGATCACCAAGCTCCAAGACTCCATAGCAAACGCACGCGTAATCGACGAATCACGTCTCAACACCGACAGCGTCCAGATGCTGACCAAAGTCAAGATCAAAAACATCAAGACCGGCGCAGTAGTGGAATATCAGCTCGTAGGTGAGAGCGAAGCCAACTTCAAGGAAGGCAAGCTCGCAGTCGCAACTCCTATCGGCAAGGCTCTGATGGGCCGCAAAAAAGGAGAAATCGTGGATGTCACCGTTCCTTCAGGCGTCCTCCAGTTCGAAATCCTAGACATCACACTGTAAAATGGCAAGTATTTTTTCATTGATAGCCGCAGGGCAGATTCCGTCTTACAAAATAGCAGAAGACGAGAATTATTATGCATTCCTTGACATCAACCCTCTCGCCAAAGGGCACACCCTGGTCATTCCCAAGAAAGAAGTAGACTACATCTTCGACCTTGACGACCAGACCTACGCAGGCCTCTGGGCCTTTGCCAAAAAGGTCGCAGCAGGCATCAAGGCAGCCATCCCCTGCAAGCGCGTCGGCGTCGCCGTGCTCGGTATGGAGGTTCCCCACGCCCACATCCATCTGGTGCCTCTCCAGACTGAGGGAGACCTCAACTTCCGCAACAAGAAGCTCTCGCTTACTCCGGAAGAATTCAATGAAATAGCCCAAAAAATCGCAGCAGCTATATGAAACTGACCCTCAGGAATGCTCTGACACTCGCAGTGGCGCTCGTCGCCGCAGTTTCGTGCACCAAATATTCAGCGACCGTCAAAGGCAACATCGCAGGTCTCGACCGTTCCGGAATCGTATTTGAGAAACTTCATTTCAACAGGCTGACGGTAGTCGATACAGTCACCACCGACCGCGACGGCAACTTCAGCTACAAAGTAGAACTGACAGGCAAGGACCCCGCCTTCTATTACATCTACCGCAACGGAGTCAAGCTGGCCGGTATGGTGCTCAGCAACGGCGAAACAGTCACTGTCAACGCAGACACCCTCGGCTCATATACAGTCGAAGGCTCGCAGGAGAGCAAGAATCTCAAATACGTGGACGATGCCTTTGCCAAGGCTGCCGCTGCGATGGTAGCAGTCCTCGACGAGGCCCCGGAAGATGTCAACGTCCAGCTCAGCAGGATCTATATCAACCACAAGCGGGATATGATGAAGCACATTATGAGCAATCCCCACTCCATCACTGCCGCCACCACCCTCTTCCAGAAATTCAACGACGAGCTGCCGCTGTTCAACGAAAGCACCGACATATACGTCTTCAAGAGCGTATACGACTCGTTGGCAAACATCTATCCCAACAGCGAATTCGTGCTTGCCGTAAAGGATGAGATCGCCCGTCGTGAAGCCGCCTCAGCAATGGATTCCAAGCTGGAGTCTCTTGCCCAGCAATCTTTCCCGGACATCAGGATGAACGACATAAACGGCAAGAGCCATTCCCTGCTTGAGTTGGAAGGAAATGTCATCATCCTGTCGTTCTGGAGCATCGGTCAGACAGAACACAAGCTTTTCAACCAGGAGCTCACTGCTCTCTACGAGAAATACCACGACAAGGGGCTAGAGGTATACCAGATATCTCTCGATACCGACAAGCCCACCTGGGCTGCCACCGTCCGTTCCCAGAAACTCCCCTGGATCAGCGTCAACGACGGCAGGGGCATCAACTCACCCTCGATCGTATCTTACAACCTCGAGCACGTGCCCACGATGTTCGTAATAGGACGTGACGGAGAATTCCTCGCCAAGGACGTCTATGACGTGGCGAGCCTTGAGCCGATAATCCGCAAAGCTTTATAAGATCTTGCAGCCGCCGCAGGAAGTACAACCCAGATCTGCACAGGTCGGGTTCTTCTTGCCGTGGTGCTTGCCCCACAAGCGAAGTTCCTCCTCCTTGGCACATACGATGCCACGCTTGCGCAGTTCCTTGTTGCGGGATATCTCCCCGTCAGGGAACTTGCCGTCCTTGCGGAATATGATGTTGAAGCACATCCCGAAGACGCAAAGGGCGACAACAGCCAAGGAAAGTAGGAAAATCTTCATCTACAGACATTTAAAATCAGGAAGCAGAGGTTTCCCCGCAACTGTCAGCACCGGGGGCACCTGCATCACCTTGAAAGCAGCACCGTTGCGCAGGCGTACGATGCGCTCTACAAGGGCTCTGTCGACTCCGCCGGCCACAACCTCGTCGGGACTCAGGCCGCCGTCGTTGAGCTTGTGCAGCACGGGGTCGAGTTCGTCGTACGGAGGCAGGCTGTCGCTGTCTTTCTGGCCGGGTCGAAGCTCGGCGGAAGGAGCCTTATGTATTATCGACGCGGGGATGCGTTCGCAGTCGCGGTTGATGTAGTCAGCCATTTCGTAGACCTGCAACTTGTAAAGGTCACCGATGACCATTATGGCTCCGGCAAGGTCGCCGTAGAGGGTTCCATAGCCCACCGACAGCTCGCTCTTGTTGGAAGTGTTGAGCACGAGGGCCCCGTACCGGTTGGAATAGGCCATCAGGAGGGTGCCCCTGATGCGGGCCTGGATATTTTCGAGGGCCACGTGCCACTCTACGTCTGCGAAGTAGCCGCTGAGTTGTTTCAGATACTGGTCGTATATGTCTCTGATAGGGACGATGTCATAGCTCATACCAAGCCTTTCGGCCAGGTCGACTGAATCCTTCACCGAGTGGTCTGTGGAGAAAGCGGAGGGCATCAGGATGCCGTGGACATTGTCGGCCCCCAGGGCATCGACCGCCAGGGCTGCCACGAGGGCGGAGTCCATTCCGCCTGACAGGCCCACGACGGCCCTGGTCTGGTGTGCAGACTCGAAATAGGCCCTTATCTTGCCGAGCAGAAGGTCGTAAGCGGACCCGATCGATATTTCGGGAAAGAACAGCATATCAGTATACGAATGTGTCGCTTATAGGCTTGTTCAGGAATACTTTCTCCATTATTTCCGCAAAGATGGGCGCTACCGACAGGACGGTGAACTTGGACAGGTCCGTATTCTCATCCTTGCGCAGGGGAAGGGTGTCGGTGACAATGAATTCCTTGATTGCGGAATTGTTGATGCGTTCGTACGCCGTGCCTGACAGCACGGGGTGGGTTGCGATGGCGCGCACGCTGAGGGCGCCTTTGTCCAGAAGCATATCGGCGCACTTGGTGATGGTGCCGGCAGTATCGACCATATCGTCGACGATGACCACGTTGCGGCCTTCTACCTCACCGATAGCTGTCATCGAGCCGACTACGTTGGGCTTCTCGCGGGATTTGTGGCAGATGATCATAGGCGCACCCAGGATCCGCGCGTAAGCATTTGCGCGTTTCGCACCGCCCATATCGGGGGACGCTATGGAGAGGTTTTCAAGCTGAAGGCCCCTCAGGTAAGGGAGGAAAATGGAACTAGCGTAGATATGGTCTACCGGAACATCGAAGAAACCCTGGATCTGGTCGGCGTGGAGGTCGGCTGTCATTACCCTGTCGCATCCTGCGGCGTGCAGCAGGTTGGCCACCATCTTGGCACCGATCGACACCCTCGGGCGGTCCTTGCGGTCCTGTCTGGCCCATCCGAAATAAGGGATGACGGCAATTACCCTGTATGCCGATGCCCTGCGGGCTGCATCGATCATAAGCAGCAGTTCGAACAAGTTCTCTACCGGCGGGAATGTCGACTGGACGATGAACACGGTCGCACCTCGGACACTTTCGATATAGGCCGGCTGGAATTCGCCATCCGAGAAAACAACCACTTCTGACTTTCCAAGCTCCATATTAAGGCTGGCAGCCATTTTTTCAGCGAGGTAGCGAGTGCTCCTGCCGGAAAAGATTTTCATCTGATGATCCTCGTAATGTTCCATTTCAAATTTTGTTTGTTTTATGATTTGTCAATACTTCGTCGATGTAATCCAGCAGTTCTTCCCTTCCGGTGGCGTCGATTGTTGATGTCGTGAAGACAGGGGGCAGCGTCTCCCAGTATTCCAGCAGGGCCTGCTTGTTCTTCTCCACCTGGGCCGCCAGCGCGCCGCTGCCGAGCTTGTCGCATTTGGTGAACACGACGGCGAAAGGGACGCCTTCCTCTCCGAGTTTGAGGAGGAAATCCAGGTCATTGCGGAGAAGGTCGTGACGGCTGTCGAGCAGCACGAAGAGCACCATCATCTCGGGGCTCGTCAGGACATAGCCGTCAATCATCTTTTCAATTTTCTCCCTGGTCTCCTTCGACACTCTGGCATAGCCGTAACCGGGCAGGTCCACAAGGTACCAGCTGTCGTTGATGATGAAGTGGTTTATGCTGAGAGTCTTGCCCGGCTTGGCAGAGGTATGCGCAAGACCCTTGCGGCCGGTGAGGAAGTTGATGAGGGAGGATTTGCCCACGTTGGAGCGGCCTATGAAAGCGAATTCGGGCAAGGATAGCTTGGGCTTGTCAGCGACAGAACTGCAACTAGCTACGAACTTTGCCTCAGCTATCTTCATGGTGATTTTGACGTGTTTTCAGTCATCGACAAAGATAGCAGAATCCCCCGAAAGAGTAAAATAAAAGTCAGACTTTTGTTAACTTTGTAGAAAGCGCCCCGCGATTATGGACAACAACGGACAAATCAATCTTCTGCTGCTCCAGAAGCTCATCAAAGAGAGTCTGGAAGACAGTTTCGACCGCCAGTTATGGGTCCGTGCCGAGATATGGGACATATCCGTCAATGCCAGCGGCCACTGCTATCTCACCCTGGTCGAGAAAGACGAGACCACGACCAACATAGCGGCCAAGGCGCAGGCCATAATCTGGGCCTCGACCTTCAGGGTGCTCAGGCCCTATTTCGAGACTGCCACCGGAGAGAAACTGCAGGCCGGAATGAAGGTCCTGCTGCAGATGAGGGTTCAGTATTCCCTGATCTACGGGCTTTCGCTGATAGTGTCCAACATCGACCCGAACTACACCGTCGGCAGCACCGCCCTCGAGAGGCAGAAGATTCTCGACCGTCTGGAGAAGGAAGGTATGATGGATATGAACCGCACCCTTCCCCTCCCCGACCTGCCGAGGCGCTTCGCAGTCATTTCGGCCGAGACCGCGGCAGGCTACGGCGACTTTATGCGCCACCTGCACGACAACGGCTTCGGCTACAAATTCCACACTGAGCTGTTCCCGGCCCCGATGCAGGGCGCGGAGGCTCCGGCCGGCATCATCGCCGCCCTGGACCGTATCGCCGCCCGCAGCGCAGACTTCGACGCAGTACTCATCATCAGGGGAGGCGGCAGCAACTTCGACCTGGCCTGCTTCGACGACTACGACCTGGCCGTCAACATAGCGCAGTATCCGCTTCCCGTGCTGACTGCGATTGGCCACGAAAGGGACTGCCACGTGGCCGACCTCATCGCCCACAGCTACCTCAAGACCCCCACTGCCCTGGCCGACTATTTCGTGGACATCTTCGCCGCAGAAGAACAGCTCGTGGACTCGCTTGCCACAAGGATGCTTATGGCCCTGAAAGGCAAGAGGGCAGACGCGACGGCCGCCGTGGACAGACTCCTGGCGAGGGCTTCGGGCAGCGTGCTGCTCCGCATCCAGCGTGAGAGGCGCGCAGTGGAGATGCTGCTGTCAAGGGCTGCCGCAGGCATCCTTTCCGAACTGCACGTTGCCGGGAGCCGCATAGATATGCTGCTGGTCAGGGCGGCCAATTCCGCCGCCGGAAGGCTGCAGGCCGAGAACCACAAGATCCAGATGCTCGAGCTGCGGTTGTCTGCCCTCAATCCTATGAGCATCCTCGAGAAGGGTTTCGCCATACCCCTGAAAAAAGGGCAGAAAGTGACTACGGCCTCAGGTCTGGAAGCAGGAGACGGCATCACTGTGATTCTGAAGGACGGAAGGGCTGATTGTGAAGTTAAAAATGTAAAATTGCAATAACGATGGAAGAGAAATTAACGTATAAGCAGGCGTTGGAAGAATTGCAGAAGCTCGTGGAGAGCATCGAAGACCCCAAACGCGACCTGACGACCCTGACCGACGACGTCAAGAAGGCCAGCGAACTTGCAAAATATTGCAAGGACTGCCTCAAGAAGAGTGAAGACGACATAAACAAAATCATAAATGGGCAGGAAGATTAAAAAAATTTACGAGACGGACCCCTGGCTGGAGCCGTTCAAGGGCGCCATCGACGCCAGACACGACAGAATCATAGCAGCAAGGGACGCCATCCGCGGCGACCACGGCAAGCTGTACGACGCTGTCAACAACCACCTCTATTATGGTCTCCACAAGGAGGGTGCTTTCTGGGCCTTCCGCGAGTGGGCTCCGAACGCGAACCGCATCTATGTCACCGGTGATTTCAACAACTGGCGCAAGAGTCCGGATTTTGAGATGAAACCGGTCGGAGGCGGCAACTGGGAACTGCTCGTCCCCGAAGACGTAATCCATCACGGCGACAAGTTCAAATGGTTCGTGGAGTGGCCGTCAGGCGGCGGCGAAAGGCTTCCAGCATACGCATACAGGTGCATCCAGGACCCCGAAACCAAAATCTTCACTGCCGAAGTATGGGACCCTGCCAAGCCTTACCGCTGGAAACACCGCAAACACGTCACGGTGGAAAACCCGCTGATCTACGAAGTCCATATCGGAATGAGTTCGGAAGAGGAAAAAGTAGCCTCGTTCGAGGAATTCCGCCTCAACGTACTTCCGCACGTCATCGAGCTGGGGTACAACACCATCCAGATTATGGCGCTGCAGGAGCACCCCTACTACGGTTCCTTCGGCTACCAGGTTTCCAACTTTTTCGCCCTCAGCAGCCGCTTCGGCACTCCCGAGGATTTCAAGAGGCTGGTGGACGAAGCGCACAAGAACAACATCGCTGTCATTATGGACCTGGTGCACTCCCACGCCGTAAAGAACGAAGTGGAGGGCCTCAGCCGGCTGGACGGCTCATACACCACATATTTCCACGACGGGCCGAGGGGCGAGCACCCGGCCTGGAACAGCCGCTGCTTCGACTACGGCAAGAGCGAGACCCGCTACTTCCTGCTGTCCAACTGCAAATTCTGGATGGAAGAATACCGCCTCGACGGATTCCGTTTCGACGGCGTCACCAGTATGCTCTACCACGACCACGGCCTCGGCCGGGATTTCAGCGGCTACGGCAGCTATTTCGACGGCGGTGTGGATGAAGATGCAGTGACCTATCTGGCTCTGGCTAACATCATCACCAGGGAAGTGTTCCGCAGCGCGATCACCATCGCCGAGGATATGTCCGGTATGGCCGGACTGGCCGCTCCGCTGGAGTGCGGCGGCGTAGGCTTCGGCTACCGTATGAGTATGGGCGTGCCCGATATGTGGATCAAATGGATCAAGGAGCGCAGCGACTGGGACTGGAGTATGGGAGGCCTATGGTATGAGCTGACCAACAAACGCGCGGACGAGAAGACCATCAGCTACGCAGAATGCCACGACCAGGCCCTCGTGGGCGACAAGACCATCATCTTCCGTCTCATCGACAAGGAGATGTATTTCTCGATGGACAAGCAGTCGCAGAACATACTGATCGACCGTGGCATAGCCCTCCACAAGATGATCAGGCTCGTGACGCTGGCTACCGCCGGCAACGGCTATCTCACCTTTATGGGCAACGAGTACGGGCAGCCCGAATGGATTGATTTCCCGAGGGAAGGCAACGGCTGGTCATACAAACACGCCCGCAGGCAGTGGAGCCTCATCAAGGACGACAACCTGCGCTTCAAGGGTCTCAACGACTTCGACTCTAAGATTATACACCTCTTCGCAAGCGAGAAACTCCTGTCCAAGCCGCATTATTGCTACCTGGCGCACGAAGATGACAAAATCCTCTGCTTCACGCGCGGCGAATGCTATTTCGCATTCAACTTCAACCCGGAAAAGTCATTCACTGACTACCGTGTGGAAGCGCCGGAAGGTACCTGGGATGTGCTCTTCAGCAGCGACCGCGAGGAATTCGGAGGATTCGGGAGGATTGACGAGAGCGTCAGCCACGTCACAACCCCCAGCGACGGTAAGCACTACCTGCGGCTGTATCTGCCGTCACGTACCGTTACCGTGCTGAAGCTGCGACAATAAGGATTACTTCTTGAGAGAATCGCGGATTTCGCGAAGAAGAAGGATGTCTTCGGGAGTGGGAGCCGGCTCTGCAGGCTTCTGCTCTTCTTTTTCTTTCTTGGCAGTGAGCTTGTTGATGCCCTTGATGACCATAAAGATCACCCAAGCGAGGATGATGAAGTCAAGCACTACCTGGATGAAGTTGCCGTAAGTGATGGCCACTTCAGCCTTGCCTGCTGCTTCATTGGCTGCCGAGAGGACAATCTTCCACTGTGTGAAATCCACTCCGCCGACGAGAAGACCGATGAGCGGCATAAAGATGTCTGACACGAGAGATGTCACGATCTTGCCGAATGCACCGCCGATGATAACGCCGACAGCCATATCGACAACGTTGCCCTTCATAGCGAAGGTCTTGAATTCCTGAAGAAGTTTTTTCATAGTATCAATTGTTTTGAGTGTTTGGACGTTTGTGTAGCACCGCCTTGCGCAGTTCGAAGTTCTGGCCTAGATACTTGCGGCGCACTTCAGGGTTGGCTGCAAGCTGTTCCGGAGTTCCGCTCTCGAGGATGGAGCCGTCGTAGAGCAGGTATGCCCTGTCGGTGATGGCCAGGGTCTCGTGGACGTTGTGGTCGGTGATTATGATGCCGATGTTCTTTGTCTTGAGGCGGGCGATGATGTGCTGGATATCCTCCACCGCGATGGGGTCCACACCGGCGAAAGGCTCGTCCAGCAGGATGAATTTCGGGTCGATGGCAAGGCAGCGGGCGATCTCGCAGCGGCGGCGTTCACCTCCGGAGAGCTGGATGCCCAGACTCTTGCGGACTTTCTGCAGTCCGAACTCGTCGAGCAACTCCTCCAGCCTCTGCTTGCGCTGCTCCTTGGTCATATCGCCAAACTCCATCACCGACATAATATTGTTCTCGACGCTCATCTTCCTGAACACGGAAGCCTCCTGAGCCAGATAGCCGAGGCCCTTCTGGGCACGCATATACATCGGCAGGGTCGTTATCTCCTCCTCATCGAGGAAGATGCGGCCTTCGTTAGGCTTGATAAGACCCGATATCATATAGAAACTGGTGGTCTTGCCGGCGCCGTTAGGTCCGAGCAGTCCCACTATCTCGCCTTGTTCGACCTCAATCGAAACTCCCTTCACTACGGTCCTGATGCCGTATTTCTTGACAAGGTTTGTACAGAATAGCTTCATTGGTGATCCGTTATTTTATTTCCAGGTCCAGGCCTGTCTCCAAGTGGACCATATCGCTGTTCTTGGCGCGCATAGCCTCTGCTATCTCACGGGTGGTGTAGGGCTTGCGGGTCTCGTCGCCGGCGCCGTCTTCGTGGACTTCGACCTTCAGCGAGAGATCTTTGTTTTCAAGCGCCTTCTGCAGGTCGGCCTGCAGCTGGACCATCAGGTTCTTCTCGATCCATTCCTTCTGGGCGGAGTTCAGCACGAACTGGGTGACGGTGTTGCTGTCCTTGTCGTAGACGGGACTGAACTTGGTCAGGCCTGAGCGCACGCGCGGATTGGAGACGTTGTCGGTCACCTTGGTCCAGGCGCCGGCAAGAACCTCGGGAGTGATTTCCGGGCTGGCCTTCACGGCAGTTTCCACCGCCGCCGCTGCAACGGCTTCGGCAGGAGCCTTGGCTGTCTGCATCGCCTTCTTCAGAAGGTTGGAGATGGAGTCTTCTGCTGCTGCCGGCTTTGCTGGCTCAGCTGCCGCCGGAGCGGGAGCTGCCTGGGCAGGAGCTGGAGTTGTCGGAGCGGGTGCTGCCGCCGCCGGAACCGCAGCCGGCGTCGAAGCAGGCGTCGCAGCCGGCGTTGCGCCTTGCAGATCGCCGGCGGGGAGTTCTCCCCTCAGCGCGCAGAGCTTCATCAGCGCGAACTCGATGAGCAGGCGTCCGTTGCCGCTGGCCTTGTAGGCCGCCTCGCAGGATGTGGTGATGCCCAAGGCTTCGTATAGGAACTTGATGCTGCACTTGCGGCTGTACTCGTCATATCTGGCCACAATGGTCGGGGCGAGCTCCGCCAGCACACGGGAGGCGCTGTTGCAGCACACTATCATATCTCTGAAATGGGTGCTCAGACCCGAGATGAAATGCAGGGAATTGAAACCCTTCGAGAGTATCTCATCGAAGAGCACCAGGCACGACGGATAGTCTCCGGCAAGGAAGAAATCGGTGAGCCTGAAATAATAGTCGTAATCAAGGACGTTCAGGTTCCTGATCACCATATCGTATGTTATGTCGGTGCCGCAGAACGCCACCGTCTGGTCGAAGAGGGTCAGGGCGTCGCGCATCGCTCCGTCAGCCTTCTGGGCGATGATGTGCAGCGCGTCGTCGCTGATGGTGATATTCTCGGCGGCAGCGATGTCCTTCATATTGCGCACCATATCGGCCACGGAAATGCGGTTGAAATCGTAGGTCTGGCAGCGCGACAGGATGGTCGGCAGGATCTTGTGCTTCTCGGTGGTGGCGAGGATGAAGATGGCGTGTGCCGGCGGCTCCTCAAGGGTCTTGAGGAAAGCGTTGAAGGCGGCCTGGCTGAGCATATGGACCTCGTCGATGATGTAGACGCTGTAGCGGCCGATCTGGGGCGGGATGCGCACCTGCTCGGTGAGGTTGCGGATGTCGTCGACAGAGTTGTTGCTGGCGGCATCCAGCTCGTGGATGCAGTACGAGCGGCCTTCTGCGAACGAACGGCAGGACTCGCACTCGCCGCAGGGCTCCATATCCGGACCGGGGTTCAGACAGTTGATGGTCTTGGCGAAAATGCGGGCCGTACTGGTCTTCCCCACTCCGCGGGGACCGCAGAAAAGGTATGAGTGGGCAAGCTGTCCCGTCAAGATGGAATTCTTGAGAGTGCGGGCTATATTGTCTTGTCCTATAAGGCCTGTGAAGCTTGAAGGCCGGTATTTTCTTGCTGATACAATGAACTGCGCCATAATGACAAATATAATGACTTTTTGTCTATTTTTGCGCCGTTATGGGAAAAAGTGAAAGCAAGGAAATAAGGACATTTTCCAACGGATTGCGCTTTGCGCTGAAGCATAGCAACTCACAGGTGGCATACTGCGCACTGAGCATCCGCTGCGGCACCTCAGTCGAGCCGGAAGCCCTCGGAGGGCTGGCCCACCTCACCGAGCATATGCTGTTCAAGGGCACATCACGCCGCAGTTCGACTTCCATCAACGACAGGCTCGAAAGGCTCGGCGGCGAGCTGAACGCCTACACCACCAAGGAAGAGATCGTCCTCTATTCCACCACCCTCAAGGAAGACGTGATGAAGGCCATCGACCTGCTGTTCGAGCTTGCCTTCGACTCGGTCTTCGCCCCCAAGGAACTGGAGAAGGAGAAGAGCGTTGTCGTCGACGAGATAAACCTCTACAAGGACTCCCCTTCGGACTATATCTTCGACGATTTCGAGAAGTTCCTGTATGAGGGCAGTCCCATCTGCCGCCACATCCTCGGCACGGCAAAGACCCTGAAGCGCATCACTTCCGAAGACCTGCACGCCTTCACCAGAGCTTGCTTCGTCCCCTGCAATATGAGTTTCACCGTGGTGGGAGATTTCGAAGCCGGAAAGATTGCTGACGCGGTGGAGAAACATATGCTGAAATATGCTCCTGCCGACGCGTGCACCCATCCGGTGGAAGCCCCCGAGGTCAAAGTGAACGTGTTCCACCGCGACGAGAACAAGAAGCACCACCAGAGCAACTGCATCATCGGCGCCCCCGCCTTCTCGCTTTATGACGGCAGGCGCATC
>JAFXPV010000115.1 GCA_017527625.1 Bacteroidales bacterium
CCTGTGGGCTCCGTGATCTCCTTGTAGTAACCTTTGTGGCACTGGTCTCTGCCAAGACCGTTTAAAATGAATGGTAAGTTGTTACCAACGTATTGCAAGTTCCGTTCCTTTTGTTACATGATCAGCGGCCGGGCAATGCGGTCAAACTCGTCAACCGGGATGGGCCGGACAGGGTTGTAACCTGTGCTGAGCTTGAAGATGTCGGCAAAAATGGTTAAATTTGCATATTGAAACCGCAAGGTAACAAACAACTAAAACCTATATTTAGCATGAAAACAAGTACTAAAATCTGGCTCTGCATCGCAGGCCTTCTCCTAATCATCCTCGGCGTCGTGTGCATCGCCAAACCCGACATCACCCTCGTTTCTGCCGCCTGGCTGCTTGGGTGCTTCACGCTCATTGCCGGTATCTCCAAACTGGTATTCACCTTCAAGACGCAAGCGTTCTTGCCGAACAGCGGAACCCGCGCCCTGAGTGCCCTGCTGGACATTTTCTTCGGCTGTTTCTTCCTGTTCAACATCCTTGGGACAGCAGTGTCCCTTCCCGTGGTATTCGCCATCTGGGTAATGATTGAGGGTGTGGTAATCGCGGTCCAGAGCTTCGACTACAAGCGGGTTGGCTTCCCTATGTGGTGGGTGCTTCTGCTTCTGGGAGCCGGCGCCGCCGTTCTTGGCTACTTCGGCCTTAAGAACCTGGATGTCACCGCAGGTGTGCTCACGGCCCTTATCGGCTTAGCCATCATTGCCAACGGACTGGCCTATATCCTTGCCGTGGTTGGCGTGAACCGCTTCGAGAAGAGGGTTGACCGCCTGGGCCGCATCATCGACATAGACGAGCAGTAGGAGGACTGGTGTTATGAACATTTTTGAAAGACTCGTATCCGGCTATTCCATCAGAGTTATTGCTCAGCCGGAATACTGAAATTGGCGTTGTCCTGTATTCAAGCCCGGAGTTCCTTGGCGATTCCGATATCCTGCTGCGAGTGGGAGCTGAGCCATTCGATCCTATCGCCGCGTACACACTCGTCAAGGAGCAGTTTATTGAGAAGATGCCAGGGAAACGAGAATAATTGGAGTGTTCTATACCGTGTGCGAGAAGTAAACACGATAATACCTACAGCAGCTTCACCGCTATTGCGGCGCAGGCTTGAGCGTCGGCGAGGGCGTGGTGATGGTTGGTGAGGTCGTAGCCGCAGGCGGCCGCTACCGTCTGGAGCTGATGGTTAGGAAGGCTGTGACCGTAGTGCTGCCGCGAGGCGGCCAGCGTGTCATAGAACACGTAGTCCGGGTAGTCCATCTGATATACCCTGTGCACAGCCTTGAGGCATCCTTCATCGAAGCGGGCATTATGCGCCACCAGCGGAAGGCCTTCGATCTTCGGGGCGATGCGGGCCCATACCTTCGGGAAAACGGGCGCATCCTCGGTATCTTCCGGCCCCAGTCCGTGCACCAGACGGCAGAACCACTGGTAATACTCCGGCTCAGGATGAATCAGGGAACAGAAAGAATCCACCACCTTTCCTCCGCGGACAATCACCACGCCCACACTGCAGACACTGCACGGCTGCTCGTTGGCCGTCTCAAAATCTATGGCTGCAAAATCTGTCATAAAGAGAGCACGGGTTACTGTAACTGGCTGATAAAGAAGCTGAAAATCTCTGGCTTGCAGGCAAGCGGGAACAGCAGGCCATAGACTGCTCCCCAGAAATGGGCGGAGTGGCCGATGTTATCGGCATTGCGCCTGGCCATATACCAGCAGTACAGGAGGTACAGTGGAGCGAATATGAAACCGGGCACCGGAATGGGAATCAGATATATGTAGATGCCCATCTTCGGCTCGAAGAGAATGGATGCGAAGAGGATGGCTGAAACAGCGCCGGATGCACCCACTGCATTGTAATAGAAGTCGTTACGATATTTGATAAGGTCCCCGATGGTGGAAACTACCAATGCCGTGGTGTACAGGACAACATAGAGGATGACGCCTGTCGTGCTCCCGAAAGCGGCAGCGAAGTACTTCTCGACCACACCGCCGAAGAAATACAGCGTGAGCATATTGAAGAACAGATGCCCCCAGCCGCTGTGCACAAAGCCATAGGAGAACAAGCGATACCACTGCTTCTGATGCCAGACCTGGTAGGCATTGAACTTCAGTGCATCGAATCCGCCGCCGTAAAAGCACAGGAGGCTCACGGCGGCGGTGATGACTATGATGATGACAGTAACCATCAATGCTTTCTAGAGCGAAGCGATCCAGGCGGCCATTTCGGGGGCCTTTGCAGTTGCGCTGCGCCACAGGGCCATCTGGTTACGTGTGCGGACCAGGTTGTGCTCGGGATACTTGATCTTGTAGTAGGTGTCGCCGTTGATATAGTCGGCGAAGAAGCGGACGGCCTGCATGAAGGGGAAGAGGCAGGCGGCATAGGGGAGGTTCTCCTTCTCGATGGGGAGGAGGAAGGAACGGGTGCCCTCGATGTAGCCTTCGGAGAAAGCCTTGAAGATATCCATCTTGAACTGGACGTTCTTCCAGTCGGGGTCATCCTCGGGGAGGGTGTTGGCAGCAGTGCGGAGGAAATCGCCGAAATCGGAGAAGACGAAGCTCGGCATCACGGTGTCCAAGTCGATGACGCACAGGACGTTACCCTTGTCGTCGAACATCATGTTGTTGACCTTGGTGTCGCAGTGGCATATGCGCTTGGGGAGGATGCCTTCGCGGTGCAGGCGCTCGGCCTTGCATATCTCCTCGGCATTGGCGAAAATCTCGTCCAGGATGGCCTTGAGCTCGCCCTTGTCTGATGCAAGGCGGCCAGCGGCATCAGCTGCGACGGCCTCGCGAAGCTGGCGCATCCTGAGCTCCATATTGTGGAAGTCGGGGATGGTCTCGCCAAGCTTGTCGGGAATGTCGGCGAGCATCGCCTCGAAGTTGCCGAATGCCTTGCCGGCGTAGCGGGAGAATTCCGGATTGACGGTCTCGTAGGTCTTGGCATCGGGGATGAAGACTGAGACTCTCCAATACTTGCCGCCGTCAAGCAGATAGGTCTTGTCGGAACCCTTCAAAGGGATGAATTTCAGGACCTTGCGGTCGATGTCG
>JAFXPV010000116.1 GCA_017527625.1 Bacteroidales bacterium
TAAAGAGCAGAAGCGTATCATTGAAATAATTAAATCTCTGTCCGATAAGATAGAACTCAACAATCGCATAAATCATAATTTAGAGGAGCAGGCCCAGGCACTGTATAAGTCATGGTTTGTTGATTTTGAGCCGTTTAAGGATGGTAAGTTCGTGGATTCGGAGCTGGGGTTGATTCCGGAAGGATGGGAATGTGTACCTCTTTCCCGGATTCTTGAATACAGAAAGAAAACGGTCAATCCTCAAAAGAGCCCAAACACTCTGTTTACACACTATAGCCTGCCTGCTTTTGACAATTCAAAAGAGCCCGAACTACAAAAAGGTGCTGAAATTATGAGTAACAAGTTCCGGCTTGATAACAAGATGGTATTATTCTCCAAGCTCAATCCTAGAATCAAGAGACTCTGGCCAGTCGATGTTGTTGCTCCTGATTCTGTTTGCTCTACCGAATTTATAGCATACAAAGCTCTCAGCGAGCAGCATCATGCATTTGTGTGGTGCTATCTTAATAGTGAGTCCTTCTATGAGAAGGTGATGGAGAGGGTGAATGGAGCTACGGGTAGTCATCAACGGTTTCACGCTGAAGATACATTGAGATACACCATCCCTTTTAACCAAAAAGCTTCCTCGCTCTTTTCGGATACAATATCTCCGATTCTCCAGGTCATTATAAATAACGAAAAAGAGAATAGGATACTTAAAAATGAGCGCGATTGTTTGCTTCCAAAATTGATGGCTGGAGATGTTAAAATAACCTGCTAAATTCTCATTTATGGAAGAGTGGAAAACATACAGAATTGGTGATATATGTGAAAGCGTTTCCGATACTTACCGTGGCGGTTCCGCCTCAGTGGTGTTGGTAAACACTTCCGATGTCCTTGATGGCGTATGCTTAAACCATACTCATGTCTTGAATAAAGACCTTAAAGGTCAGTTTAAAAAGACTTTTAAAGTTGACGATATCCTTTATAGCGAAATTCGCCCGGCAAATAAACGTTTCGCGTACATTGATTTCGACCCGACAGACTACATCGCCTCAACAAAATTGATGGTAATCCGTAGTTCAGATAAGGTACGCCCTCGATATCTATTTCACTTCCTTAAGAGACAGGAGATGCTGGAAGAACTACAGGCTCTCGCGGAATCACGGTCAGGGACTTTCCCTCAAATCACATTCTCCGAGTTAGCACCGTTCGAAATTAAGCTTCCATCGCTTGAGACACAAGATAGAATTGTTGCAGCAATTGACTCCTTCGAGAACAAGATTGCCCTAAACAATCGTATAAATCATAATTTAGAGGAACAGGCACAAGCGCTGTACAAGTCTTGGTTTGTTGATTTTGAGCCGTTTAAGGATGGCATGTTTGTGGATTCTGAGCTTGGGATGATTCCCGAAGGATGGCGTGTGGGCACTGTAAACGAGATAATGGATATTCAATCTGGCTTCCCTTTTAAGTCCGAATCATTTGTTGAAAGAGGGCAATATTTACTTATCACTATAAAAGCTGTCCAAGATGGACAATTGACTATTTCTGGTGCTGATTCTCTCGATGCTCCGCTACCTTCCAAAATGCCAAACTACTGCAATTTAAACGTAGGTGATATCCTTTTATCTTTGACTGGCAATGTTGGTCGAGTCTGCATAGTAGACAGGGATGGGCTATTGTTGAATCAGCGCGTGGCAAAAATGGCTCCCAAGAAAGAGTACAATAGGGCATATACATATTTCTTGGCCAGAAATGAGAAGTTCAAGGAAAGTATGTATCAGATTGCACGTGGAACAGCTCAATTAAACCTTAGCCCCGTCGAGACGGGGAATTTACAGATAGTCATTCCTCCTTCTGATGTCTTGGCTTTTTTCTCTCGTATTGCGACCCCTTTGTTTAAGTCCATTACTGCGACATTGCGCGAGATGATTTCACTTCAATCGTCCCGAGACGTTTTGCTACCTCAACTCATTTCGGGCCAATTAACTTGCTAAATTCTCATTTATGGAAGAGATGAAGAAATACATTCTTGGTGATGTCTGCTCAAGATTGAGCAGTGGCAAAGGCATTTCTTCAGAAGAGGTCTTAGAGAGTGGACCATTTCCTGTAATAGGCGGTAACGGCCTTCGAGGTTATTCTTTAAAGAGTAACTTCTCGGGAGAATGTGGCGTAATTGGACGGCAAGGAGCATACTGTGGAAATGTCCGTTACTTCTCAGGGGAAGCATATATGACAGAACATGCAGTAGTCGTAGTCGGTAATGAAATGGCGGACACGAGGTATCTGACGTACCTCCTATCAACAATGCATTTAGGTAATCTTTCTGCACAATCAGCACAGCCGGGGCTTTCTGTAAAGACGCTTGCTAAGCAAGAGATAATGCTCCCATCGTTGTCAGAACAGAAACGCCGAGCTTCAATACTTGCATCATTGGAAGATAAGATTGCCCTAAACAATCGCATAAATCATAATTTAGAGGAACAGGCCCAGGCGCTGTATAAGTCCTGGTTCGTTGATTTTGAGCCATTTAAGGGAGGTGAGTTCGCGGATTCAGAATTGGGCTTGATTCCGGCTGGCTGGCGAGTGGGAACACTCTCAGAATTGGGTGACATTGTGGCTGGAGGGACTCCCCCTAAATCAAAGCCAGAGTATTACACAAATAACGGAATCGCTTGGTTGACTCCAAAGGATTTATCCGTCAAATGCAATAAGTTTACTGCCAGAGGAGAGACTGACATCACAGAGGATGGTTACAAGAACAGTAGTGCCAAGTTAATGCCGCGAGGCTCAGTCCTGTTTAGTTCACGTGCCCCTATTGGCTATATCAGCATAGCAAAGGGATATATATGTACTAACCAGGGCTTTAAGTCCGTTGTCCCCACATATGCAGGAACTGCCTATATTTACTACTGGCTTCTCGAGAATACAGATGCTATAGAATCTCAGGCATCTGGCTCTACTTTTAAGGAGGCCTCTGGATCCTTGATGAAGTCTTTCCCTGCTCTTGTTCCAGAAAAGAGTGTGCTAGATTCCTTTGAAAAAGAACTTGCTCCAATTCTTAACGAACAAGAGGTTTTAGAGAAGGAAATATACCATGCTGAACAAATCCGCAACTCTCTACTGCCTCGTTTGATGTCTGGAGAGCTAGTTATGAATTGCTAAATTCTCATTTATGGAAGAGTTCAAAACATACTTGATGGAAGATCTCATAGAGGAAATCGCTATGGGGCCATTCGGCTCAAATATCAAGGTCGACTGTTTCGTGGACTCTGGAGTGCCTGTTTTAAATGGCGCAAACCTGCAAGGTTTTAAGCTCCGCGAGGATTCGTTTAATTACGTGACAACCGAAAAGGCAGATAGTCTGAACAAGGCAAACGCATATAGAGGAGACATAGTGATTACTCACCGAGGGACTTTAGGCCAAATTGTATACATCCCCCAAGACTCCAAATACGAGCGATATGTTATTTCTCAGAGTCAATTTAGGGTACGGGTTAACCCAAAAGTTGCATTGCCAGAATATGTAGTGTTCTATTTCCACACGCGGATTGGACAGCATCGGCTATTAGCGAATGCGTCTCAAGTAGGCGTTCCCGCTATAGCACGACCCTCCACGACGTTCAAGAAGGTTGAGATAGAACTTCCTTGTCTTAAAGAGCAGAAGCGTATCATTGAAATAATTAAATCTCTGTCCGATAAGATAGAACTCAACAATCGCATAAATCATAATTTGGCGGCATAGAAGAAAACGATAAGACTATATATAATTGATAAATAAGACTTTCCTATATGAGTTTCTTTGACGAAGAAAGTTACGAGAAAGCGGTTCTCTCACTATTAGAGAATCTGGGCTATAACCACGTTTACGGCCCGGATATAGAACGTGACTACCGTGTCCCGTTCTATGAGGCTCAGCTCGCCCACAGTTTAATGCTGGTGAACCCCGTCAAACCGGCTGCGGCCATAGATGAGGCCATCCGAAAGGTGCGCGACATCGACTCCGGCACCCTGGTGCAGAAGAATCAGCAGTTTATGGATTATCTCCAGAATGGCGTAGAGGTGAGCTATACGCACAAGGGAGAGGCGGTTAATGATATTGTTTACCTCATTGACTTCACCCATCCTGACCGGAACTCTTTCCAAGCCATCAACCAGTGGACCTACGTGGAGAAATCTGAGAAGCGGGCAGACATCATAATCTTTGTGAACGGTCTGCCGTTGGTTCTCGTGGAGCTAAAGTCGCCGTCGCGGGAAGAAACCGATGCATCTGCGGCATACCGTCAAATCCGTAACTACATTCAGGAAATACCGTCCTTGTTTATCTACAACGTCTTCTGCGTAATGAGTGATATGGCACTCTCAAAGGCTGGCACCATTACCAGCAAGGAAGACCGCTTCATGGAATGGAAGACCAAGGACGGTATGGAGGAGACCAAGGACTTCATCGACTACGACACCTTCTTTGTGGGAATGTTCAAGCGTGACCGCTTCCTGGATCTCATCAAGAACTTTACCTGCTTCAGCGTGGACGAAGCAGGTTCCGCAAAGATTCTCGCCGGATATCATCAATATTTCGCCGTCAAGAAGGCCGTGGACCGCACCGTCAAGGCCACCAATGGTGACGGTAAGATTGGCGTCTTCTGGCACACCCAGGGCAGTGGAAAGTCACTATCTATGGTGTTCTACGCTCATCTGATTCAGACGGTCCTGAACAAACCCACCATCGTAGTTATCACGGACCGCAACGACTTGGATGACCAGCTTTACACCCAGTTCTCCAAGTGCCAGAGTTTCCTTCGCCAGAAACCTGTTCAGGCCTCCAGCCGAGAGAATCTCCGCGAGCTGCTTGTTGGTCGTGAGGCTAACGGCATCATCTTCACAACAATGCAGAAGTTTGAGGAATCAAACGAACCGCTTTCCGAACGACGGAATATCGTGGTTATGGCAGATGAGGCCCACCGTGGTCACTACGGTTTTGAAGAGAGGGTGGACGCCCAAGGGCGCATCAGTGTTGGCACTGCCCGTATTATTCACGACTCGCTGCCCAATGCTTCATTCATCGGCTTTACCGGTACGCCTATCTCCCTAAAAGACCGCGATACACAAGAAGTTTTCGGTGATTACATTGATATCTACGACATGACGCAATCCGTCAAGGACGGCGCCACCTGCCCGGTATTCTACGAGTCCCGCGTGGTCAATCTCAAATTGGATGAGGAAACAATCCGGAAGATTGATGCTGAGTACGAGAAACTCTCCGACGAAGGTGCCACGCCTCAACAGATTGAGGAAAGTATGCACGAGATGTCCCATCTGGAAGAGATTCTCGGTGCACCTGAAACCATCGATTCTCTAGTACAGGATATCCTCAAGCATTACGAGGAGAACCGCCAGTTTGAGCTCACAGGCAAGGCTATGATCGTGGCCTTCTCCCGTCCTATTGCCATCCGCATCTACAAGCGCATCCTAGAACTCCGGCCCGGCTGGACCGAGAAGGTAAAGGTTGTGATGACCGGTTCCAACAACGATCCGGAGGAATGGCACGACATAGTTGGCAACAAGCAGTATAAGAAGGAACTGGCCAAGAAGTTCAAGGATGACTGTGACCCGATGAAGATTGCCATCGTGGTTGATATGTGGCTTACCGGTTTTGATGTTCCTTCGCTGGCCACTATGTACGTGTACAAGCCTATGTCCGGCCACAATCTGATGCAGGCCATTGCCCGCGTGAACCGCGTGTTCTCCGGTAAGGCCGGTGGCCTGGTCGTGGACTACATCGGTATCGCCAAGGCCCTGAAAGAAGCTATGCGCGACTACACCAAGCAGGACCAGGAAAACTACGGCAATCCGGACATCAAGGAAACCGCCCTGGTCAAGTTTAAGGAGAAACTGGAAGTCTGCCGCGACTTCTTCCACGGCTTCAACTACGCTAAATTCCACGATGGCACCGATGCAGACCGTGCAGAAATCATCAAGGGCGCCGTCAACTTTATGCTGGCACCCTCGATGGAGGAGAAATGCACCAAGTTCCTGAAGGAAGCCCTGCTGCTGAAGAATGCCGTAAGTCTGTGCCGGAGCCTCCTGAACGAAGAGCAGCGCTACGAAGCAGCCTTCTTTGAGACCGTCCGCACAGCCATCAACCGTATCAAAAACATCAAGACAAAGGTCTCTAAACGGGAAATCAACGAGCGCATCGGTGAACTCCTCAAGCAGAGCATCAAGAGCGAGGGAGTCATCAATCTGTTCTCAGATGTCAAGGCAGAATTCTCCCTCTTTGACCCAGCCTTCCTGGAGGAAATCTCCAAGATGAAAGAGAAACACATTGCCATCGAGCTCTTGAAAAAACTGCTCAAGGAACGCATCCACCTTTACCAGCGAACCAACCTAGTTCAGGCTCAGAAGTTCTCCGACCTCATAAACATGGCCCTCTCCAATTATCTCAAAGGTCTCCTCACCAACGAGGAAGTCATCAAAGAGTTACTGGATCTGGCCAAGGAGATTGCCCAGAGCGAGGAAGTCGCTGATAGCCTGGGGCTCAGCGCCGAGGAAAAAGCCTTCTACGATGCCATCACGCGCCCGCAGGCGGTCAAGGACTTCTATACCAACGAGGAACTGGTCAATCTCACTAAGGAACTGACCGAAGAACTCCGGAAAAATCGTACTATCGATTGGCAGAAGAAAGAATCCGCTCGTGCAGGAATGCGTTCCAAGGTTAAGCGACTCCTCAAGAAATACCACTATCCGCCCGAGGAAGAGCAATCTGCACTTGAAACAGTTATCCGTCAGTGTGAGCAGTGGGCAGATGTGGATTCCAGCGAATACGACTATGGCTATGGCCCCTCCGCTTACGTGGATGGTTACAAGCCCAAGGCATACGAACTTCATCCCGAATACCGTATAGCTGCCGAACCAGAAGGGCCAAAATATGGAAGTAAGAATAACAAAGAATAATACTAAGCAGCACCAATATGGAAGATAGACACGCACTGTACTTGCAGTTTATCTCACGATTCCCCTTGAAATCGTTGGAGAATATGACACTAGAACAGTATACTGACCTTCACAGGTCAAACTCTTTCTGCTACTGGATAGAGGTCAAGACAAGATATCTGGGTAGTATTGCAGGGGGGTCATCCTTCAAGTTCGGTATCTATCGCTATGCGAATAAGCCAAAGAGCCAAAAGATCCAATTTGACGGAAAGTATGCTTGGTACAAATGGCTGAAAGCAGATACTGCGGAAGGTGCTTTCAAGATTATTCGTAGCGCAATTGTTGAGATAGCTGGAGCTGCGGCAAAGGGAGATTTTTCCACAGTAGAGAAGAACAATGTTTTCGGCGATGCCGTAAAGTGGAAACTCGCTTTTCTCTATTCCGGCCAACAGATTCTTCCGATTTATGCAAAACGTATTTTGGCACCAATTGCAGAGAAAAGCGGTTATACCGATGCAAATAAAGCGTCTGTATATGAGTTAAATAAATATCTCTATGACCTAAAAAGTCCCTCAGAGGACATTTTCGCATACAGCGATAAGATAGGTGGATGGGGTGATGACAACAATACCGACCCTGACACCCAAGACAACAGTTTTATGGATTCCAATTACTACGACGAAATCACAGCAGCTCTTCGTGATAAAAAAAGTATCATTCTTCAAGGCGCTCCTGGAACAGGTAAAACTTACGCTGTTCCGGAAATCGTGGCTCGCTTGTACGAATCAGACATCGACTTGTCAGATCGCAGACAGGTAATGGAGGCCTTTGGTCGTTTGGTAGCAGAAAAAAGAGTAGTTTTTACTACCTTCCATCAGTCAATGGATTATGAAGACTTCGTTGAGGGGCTCAGCCCGCTCGTAGATGACAATAAGAATGTATACTATGATGTCGTAGATGGCATTTTCAAGACTATATGCAAGGATGCAGCAAAGCCCATCATTCAGAACAATAGTATTGATTTGAGCCCCAATGCTACCATCTGGAAAGTCTCGCTTCAGGGAACTTACGAAAACGAGGTTCGCACAGAGTGTCTTGAAAATGGTCACATACGCATTGGATGGGATGATTATGGTGAGAATTACGAAGAGCAGTCCTCCTATAAATTCGGTGGAAGGATAGTTTTAGACGCCTTCTACAAGAAGATGGCAGAAGGAGATATCGTCCTTTCATGCTACACCCATAAGCTCATTGATGCTATTGGTATTGTAGCTGGCGAACCAGAATGGCACGACGAGTATGACGGATATAAACGGCTTCGCAAAGTTCGCTGGCTGATCAAAAATATTCGGGAAGATATCTCCGCCATCATGGGCAAAATCATGACACTCAGCACCATTTATAAACTGAACGACATCTCAATTGAGTCTGTTCGTGAGATTTTGAAAAAGCATTCGGCTGCTGGATCGGCAACATCCGAAAAGAACACTAAACCATATATCATCGTCATCGACGAAATTAACCGCGGTAATGTGTCCAAGATATTTGGTGAACTCATCACCTTGCTTGAGGCAGATAAACGTAGCGATGGGACTATGCCTCTGACTGTGCGCCTGCCTTATTCCAAGTCTGACTTCACCATTCCTTCCAACCTATATTTGATTGGCACGATGAACACGGCAGACAGGAGCCTGAGCCAGTTTGATTACGCTATGCGACGCCGCTTCCGTTTCATTTCAATGGCTTATGGCCTCGTTGAAATAAAACCGATGCCAGGCAAAATATTTAAAGAAGATTTATTTGCTATGGTCAGCAAACTGTTTATCGCCAATTATGATCAGTATCTGGAGGATGTGCATATACCGGTGGTACCTGCCGAATGTTTCTCCCTGGAGTTCAAACCCATCGATCTTTGGATTGGTCCCAGTTACTTCATCACGGACGAAAATAATCCAGATAGCCTTTACAACAACATCTTCTTTGAGATTATCCCTACTTTGGAGCATTATCTTGAAGATGGAGTCTTTGTGGACGAAACGCCTGTTAACGCGGTCATCCAGAAACTCAAACAAATTGCCCTCAACGCTTAATGCGACTTATCAATGTCATAGAGCAGTGTAACTGGAGTCTGGATAATATCTATACTCCGTTGCTTGAGCATACTGACTCGTATGCCCGCAAGATGCCGGGCAGGGAAGATTCTGATGCTTTCTGCTACTGCATTGATAAACAACCTGATGGCTACTTGATAAAAACCAGCTATTTCGTCGGTATCGATTGGGTGACAGATGACCTTGCCGTGCAAGTCAGGCCCAAAGTTGAAGGAGAGAGTGAACACATTGACTATCTCCGGATGCTCACCGAAGCGCTCAAGGAGCCAGAGAATACAGAGCACTTGGACGGGCTGCTGCATATCGACTTCAACGCCAAGCCAATTCCGCTAGAAGAGAAGGAAGATATGCTGTCTCCCTTTATTGTCTCCCAGTTCCTGATGGTGCTGAAGAAAGCCGTTAGGAAAGGCCTCCGGATGTCGTACTATCTGGTTTCTGCAAACCTCAACTCAAAGTTAAAAGGAAAAATTCTGGTCGGCCAGAATGTATGCAAGAACCTGAGCACTGGCAATAAGATTGACCAATTCTGCCAATATCAGGAATATGGCGTCAACTCGGAGGAGAACAAGATCCTTAAAAAGGCCCTGTTCCTCTCCAGTCATATTCTCTCTTCCTACCGTGGTGGCCTCGACATCAGCTCTCTCAAGAAAACCATAGCTTATATTTATCCATACTTCCGTGGGGTAGGTGATGATTGTGACCTCTCTAAGGTTGACTCCTTCAAGGCAAATCCCATCTTCAAAGATTACTACAAGGCCCTGGAATATGGAATCCTTATCTTGAAGCGCTCAGCCTATGGTTTCAATCGAACCTCAAAGCATATTGACTCCACACCGCCGTATTGGATTGACATGAGCAAGCTTTTCGAACTATATGTTTACCGCGAGCTCCGCAAGCTTTATCCCATACCCGGAGATGTACATTATCACATGCATCTGCGCTGGCGCGAGCTGGATTTCCTGATCAATCCCCAGAATGGCACCCCTATTGTTGTCGATGCAAAGTACAAACCCCGGTACCATTACTCGGAGCCGGACATCGAAGACATCCGACAAATAGTTGCTTATGCTCGTATGACGGGCGTCTATAAGAAGCTTCAGCTGCCAGAAGACAAAATTATTGACTGCCTGATTATTTATGCCAACCAAGCGTGTCCTCCGACCCTTCCGAATAAATTAGATAGCATGGAGATGGCCAGTGTCTCTGGCTACTCAAAATTCCATAAAATTGGTATCAGCCTCCCCGTAAGAAGTTTTTGTTAATTGTGTTGCTCATAAACCGGACCATATCAATCCAGTTACTTAGCATGATGCAGTTCTCACCGCAATGTGATTAGAATTATCGACAAGAAAGCCAATTACAAACAATGATTCCCGTCGAGTTTTTTAAGTTCTTTGACTATGCCGCAAGATAGAGTTTCCATAAATCACAATAGATAATCTTTTGTTCGGCGAGGATAAAGAAAAGTATGAGGCTATAATGATTGCTATTGGGGAAATGACATTTGCGAAAAGAAGGAATGTGAGCTAAAGCAGAACTTTTTATTTATAATACACGAACAATATGCCTGTTGACTGGAAAGCTGTAAATGAAAAGCGGATCAGCGAGAAATCGCAGGAGATCCAACTTTATTGTAGCCAGAAGAGGCAAAATATGACTCCAAGGGCTTTTGAACTTGCCAGGTTGTTATTGGAAAGGCTTCTGGACAATATTGGGGATAGGACTCCCAATGTTAATTATGCTCTCAAAGCTGTCAGACAAAGTATGTCTACACAAGATATTTTCGTAGCTGAATGCGACGGGCAGCAAGCTGAAGCTTTAGCTCGTGGCGTTGTATATAATTATATCGGGGATGACCTCAACCTCTATCCTATTACCGCTGAAAAGAAACTGAGTGTTTCAAAAGCGAGAAAGCAGATGGTCTGCGATATTCCAATTGAGGAAATGACAACTAACGATATCATTTATGTTGCTGCTGCCATTGCGAAAGGTGAGAATTTTTCCAAGCAGACTATGCTTGCTGTTTACGGATGGTTTAAGGAAATTGACCTTGATCCTACTGAAGCGCGAATTTTCTCGATTCTATTTACTCAAGGAAAGCCAATATCGCTCTCTACATTACCCCAATACAACTTATTCTCATCAAAGTATCGCAGTGCAGCAAAGGCATTGACTGAAAAAGGTTATATATGCGAATTACCGGGAGACTTACTCTGTGTCACAGAGACAACTATTGCATAGCGCCTTCTACCCCATCTCATTATTAAATCATTAAAGCAATGTCTTCTCAGCCCCTCTGCTCCAAATCAGCGGCGTTAAGGACACTGGAGCGAGGGCGAGAGAGCGGATTAGCGGAGCCCGCTGCCCGGTAGTATAGCCCAGTATTATATTACTGCTCTTGAGACGTAAAAAGGATGACCGAATTGGTCATCCTTATACTTGCCCCTGGAATACGCGCTGGATGTTTACCATTCGGTGAGGCTCGAGGCGGGGGCTTTGCACTTAGCGAAATACCTCATCCATCACGCGGTTTACTTCTTAGCGTAAAAGTAAGATTAATTTTCACATCGTCCAACTTTCCTTTGGCGGAAATATCACAAAACGGACACGAACTGCCCCAGGCGCCAGGCCGGTGCAGTAGAGGGCACTGGCGCGAGGGCGATAAAGCGGATTAGCGGAGTCCGCCGCCCGGGAGCGACGCTGTTTGAGCCACGTTCGGGCCGGACGAAGGCCGGCACGATAAGGGCGAGTTCGTCGCGACAGGCGGACGCAGCGCGAGCCGCCGCTCGAGCGTTTTCGTGCCCTCTGAGCTGCTGGCTGGCGCTGTTTTCTCGTTGTTCGTGGTCTTGATGTCGAAGAATTCGATTAGCAAATTAGAGGGAACTCCCTCAAAATTCCCCCTAATTCCCTCTAATTGTTTGTAAGTTCACTGAGAGCCGCATCAAACTCATCAGAGCGCAAATAGCCGATTTTTCGCTTATTGACAGGGGACTCTTTCATCAAGCCAAGAGCAACCAGATGTTGCAAATCAGTTCTCGCCGTCTTTGGAGAGATATTGAATCTAGTCGTGATCTCTTTAGCAGTAAAAAAAGATGTCGGTTTGTCTTTGAGAATCTTAATTATCTGGGCCTGACGTTCATTTATGCTTGAGAATCCTCTAAAAGTGTAAAAATCTTCCTGTTCTTTAATCTTCTTTTGCAAATAGGCTTTTAAATCTTCATATGCCGTCTTCATCGCAACAAGGTTGTAATTAATGAAATAAGAAAGGTCCAAACCGTCGTTCTCTGTATAGAGGAAAGATTTCTCATATTGGGATTTGCTTTTATAGATTACACGAGATATAGAAAGATACTCGGTTAGCCAATATCCTTTTTTCAAGAGATACCAATAAACGAGTGAACGCGCAGTTCTACCATTACCATCAACAAAAGGATGGAAATAAGCAAGCATAAAATGAATGATTATTCCCTTGACGATAGGATGAACAAATAGATCCTTGTTGTCGGTATTGGCGAAATCACAAAGTCCTGCCAGTAATCCATTCAATTCAGAATAATCCGGAGGAGTATGTGCTATCTCTCCAGTTACTTCATTCATTACATAAATGTCATTATCAGTTCTAATCCTCCCTTCATCATTTGGATTGTCTAGAGTTTTTTGGGAGATTGACTGATGAATGCTTTTCAAGGCCTCAACAGAGAACAGCTCATCTTTATGCTCAACAAGATATCTGATAGTGGAGTAATTATTCAGAATCATTTGTTGACTCTTATTGATTGGCTTAGATTGCTTCCGAAGCATTTCCTTCGCGACCTTCCGAGTTGTTGATGCCCCTTCCATCTGGCTGGAAGCAATAGCCTCTTCCATAATGGAACTGATTAAATAAAGATTACTATCCTTTGCCGGAATGATACTCTTCGTCCCAAGGTTACCGCCAAAATTCATATCGAACTCATGAAGTAAGGCTTGCATCTTACCTGTTATGGTAAAATGAAACAAATACTTCCCAAACCTGATGTTAACTACATTGACTGAACGCCTGAGTTTTGCAGCATGCCATAGAACCTCTGGCTTAACACCAGATGGAGCCATATACTTTATCTTATCCCAATACAAGTAGCCATCATCAATTTTTGTAAAGAGATCCTTATTGTTGGGATCAATCAAAAGCTTGACGGCTGATTGAGTGTTAGAATTATTCAATTTAGGCGCAGATTCAATCATAACTTTTCTTTTTTGCAAATATAATATATTTCCTATAATTAGGGGGAATTTCCTAAAAATTCCCCCTAATCCCCCAAATTAATTGTGTTATCTTTGTTGCTGCTAAGTAACGAATATGACTTTCCTTATTGAATCTATCATAGCCTGCGCGGTTTTCACGTTGTTCGTGTTCCTGATGTCCAGGAATCCGATCAAGACTGTCTTCAACTATCCTCCTGCCATCATTGCGCGTTGCGAGGAGCTCGGTCTGGTGAATTCTGGCAATAGGCCTGGCGGTGCGGCGTGCTGACGGCTTATGCACTCTGGTGCGTGGTGAACTGGTTCGATGCTTTCGTGCTGGACTGCATATGGTTCTGCCACGACAAGCATTTCGTGATTCCGGGCACGGAGGATATGGTGGCCGATTACCACGACTACTGGTTCCACATCAAGGGCGGTCTGATCGGGATGCTGCTGGCCATCCCCGCCGCGCTGATCGCCGGAGTTGTCGTTGTGCTATAGGATATCAGAAGCATTAGATAAAGCGGATTGCAGTCAAATCTCGGGCAAATCGCTCCACGCCGGCCTACATTCCTCGACGAGAGCAAAGTCTCCTACCGCTACGAAATCAACGGCATTACTGTGTGATTATCCGCCGTAGCGTTGCTGTGAGAGTTCTTTTTTTATCTTTGTGGAACAAAGTATCAAAGAATGACTCAAAAGCAACGCATAGTATTTCTGGACTGGCTGCGTGCAGCAGCGTGTCTGATGGTAATGTTGTGCCACGCCAGCGAGTGCATCTATTCGGACGATTATTCCTTTTCGTTCCCGTCTGAACTTGCCCGCTGGAGCGTGATGTTCATACAAGGATTCGTCCGGCCGGTGGCAGTGCCGCTGTTCCTGATGGCCTCGGCCTATCTGCTCGTACCGGTGAAGACAGGCACAGGGGAATTCTTCAAGAAACGTTTCACGCGCGTGGGCATCCCCTTCGTAGTGTTCCTTTTCCTCTACGCCTTCCTGCCCGCAGTATGGGGAGAATTCTCGTGGACCGAAGCCTGGGCGAACGTCAAGCAGGCCGGCATCAACTTCATTCCCCGCGAATCGCACCTGTGGTTCGTCTATATGATGCTCGGATTGTATCTGGTGATGCCCGTGATTTCGCCGTGGCTGGCCAAGGCAGGGAAGAAAGAAGAGCGCTTCTTCCTCGGCCTGTGGGCATTCACCCTGTGCTTCTACTGGCTCAGGGATGTCGCAGGGCCGGTTTTCGGTGAATGCTGGTGGAATCCCTATCCCCTGTTCTACTATGTTTCCGGCTTCATAGGCTACATAATCCTCGGTCATTATATCCGGACACACCTGCAGTGGTCTGCACGGAAGACACTGCTCGTCTGCCTTCCGGTCCTTGCAGTATGCTACGTGTTTGGAATGTGGCAGTTCTACCATCGCAGTTTCCTCGTCGATACGCCTCAGGAGCTGGAGATGCACTGGCAGAACGACACGATTGTCGCCGGACTTATGAGCGCCTGCCTCTTCCTGATCTTCAGACTGATACAGAAGCCCGGCCGGTGCTACGGCCTCGTCCGTAAAATATCCGAAGCGAGCTACGGTATGTACCTGATGCATATGCTGATGCTCCCGGCAATATTCAGACTGCTGAGTCCAATGCTTCCAGCCCCCCTGGCAATCATACTCACGGCAGCAGCGACCTACATCCTGAGCTACTTCATCACACGCCTGATAGGCAAACTCCCCTTCGGTAAGTATATCGTAGGCTAATTATTTTCGGGAAAACAACCGCGTTTTTGTTACTTTGCATAAAACCATAAGAATATGAACTCAGAAAATACATTCAATGAAGTAGCAGGCCGCAAGAACTTCGGCCCGGACCACGCACTTGTAACCACTCCCCAGCCCTGCGTTATGATCGCCACCTGGGATAAAAACCACACCCCGGACGTGATGATGGCAGCCTGGGCAGGACAGTACGACTTCAAGCAGATCGTCGTCAGTCTGTCGAAGCACAAGACCACCAAGAACCTCGAAAGCACCGGCGCATTCACAGTCAGCTTCGCAGACGCCCGCACTGTGGCCGAGTCGGACTACTTCGGCCTCGTGAGCGGCAACAAAGTGGCTGACAAAGTAGCCAAGGTAGGCTTCAGCGTCACCCCCAGCCCCAACGTAGACGCCCCCATCATCGACCAGTATCCCCTCACCCTCGAATGCAAGGTCCTCAGCTGGGCTGACGGCATCCTCGTGGGCGAAGTAGTCAATATGAGCGCAGCCGAGAGCATCCTCACCGACGGCAAGGTCGACCTGGCCAAACTCCAGCCCATAGTCTTCGACGCAGCCGCAATGAGCTACCGCGTCATCGGCGAAGAAGTAGGCAAAGCCTGGGGCGCCGGCAAGAAGTTCACAGAATAAATGTGTACCAATTATGACCGGAAAGTACAAAGTGATCACCTTGTGCGGGAGCACGCGCTTCAAGGAGCAGTTCTTTGAGGCACAGAAACAGCTTACGCTCGCCGGCAACATAGTGATCAGCGTGGGCCTCTTCGGGCACTCGGGCGATGACGAAGTATGGACCGAGGGGACGAAAGAGATGCTCGACGATATGCATAAGCGCAAGATCGATATGGCCGATGCAATCTACGTCATCAATGTCGGCGGCTATATCGGCTCCAGCACCCGGTCAGAGATAGAATACGCACGCGCGACAGGCAAAGAAGTAATGTATCTCGAAGAGCCCGGCGCTGCCGCTGAACTGTCCGAGGCAGACAGGCGGGTCGCCGCGCAGAGCGCAAGGATGAAGGCCGTGCGCCGTGCCCTGCAGCAGGCCCAGGACGGCCTTGCAGCCCTCGAAGCCAGGCAAGCCGATATCCGCGCACTCGAGCAGTACCTCACGACCAGCTGGCAGGACGACTACGAAGCCGACGAACGCGGCGCCATCAGCAAAGCCGTCGACCGCAGCGTCCTCGGCCAGGACAGCCTCTACAACCTCCTCGAAGAAATAGACGAATTAAACAAATAATGACTGGAGTACCAGTAATTTGTTATCATATTTTTGAAATTATGATAACATTTTATATCTTTGCCGAAAATTCAAGACAAGATGCAAACAGTTACGAGGCAGACTATTGTCCGGATGGACGAGAGCCTATACCAGAAAGTCAAGGCAGCAGCAAAAAAACAGCGCAGTTCTGTCAATGGTTATATCAACACTCTGCTTGACGAAGCAGTTGCCAGCACTTTGCCCAAATTGAATCCCAAGGATTATCAACCCTCTCCGGAGTTGTTGGAACTGGGTTTGTTGCTCGAAGGGACAACAGAGGAAATGTACAAGCTTGATCCCAAATCGCAATACATTCTATCGAAATGACATTCCTGGACACCAACGTAATCATTGATATACTCGACAGAAAAAGAGAAGATCATGCAAAAGCTCTTTTGCTGCTCTCTGCTGCGCAGAAAGGTGCCATCAAACTTGCCGCTACGACTCAATCAATCGTGGATGCCGCATACGTCATAACACAAGCCGGTAAAGTTCCTTTGAAGGTTTTCCGCCAGGCGATGTCATTTCTTTGCGACATCATCCAGATTTATCCTGTCTTGAGCTATGACATCGAGAAAGCAAACGGCAGCACAATACCCGACTATGAAGATGCCGTCCAGCTAAGTTGCGCCATGGGAGAAGAATTCGACTGCATCGTAACTCGCGATAAGAAATTCAAAGGATTCACAACAATCCCCACTTATACCGTAGAAGAATACTATCAAGAAGTCTTCGGAGATTTCATCTCGTGAGCGTCACTCACGAGTTCACGACATCTGCAACGAGGACGAACTGGTTAGCGTCACTAACCAGTTCGAGTTCAATTACCGCTTCATTTCGCAACAGGAAAATGAGTTTCGGGGAAAACATCGTATCTTTGGAGTGCGAAAAGTAAAGAGGCTTGGCATCTATCCTTCAGAGAAAGTACCCGTTTGAGTTAAATGACAATCCGGCAAAGGAAGGTTTGCTGGCGGCTGTCATTGTGTTTTTAATCTTGCTGTTTCTGCAACCGTTTGGTATCAGCGAGTATGAGGGGAACAAGTTTATAATGTCTCTGGCATTCGGATTGGTCACTTTCGTATGTAGCGTAGCGATGGATTCGCTGATAGTCGTTCCCCTGCAGAAGCGAGCCAAACCGTGGAGAATCTGGCATCATGCCTTAACCCTTTTCATAGAAATATTGATCATTGGGCTTTGCAATTTTCTACTGTCCTGCATCCTTTTCAAATTCCCTGTAGAATTGAAGTCATGCCTTGAAATCCTTTATTGGACAGCACTCATCGGCATCATCGTTACGGTCCTGTCCACAACAATTTCATACCAGCGATATATGCGTGGACAGTTGAACTCTCTGCTGGACAAAACCACTCAAGAGCAGGAAGGAATTCAAGTAACCATCCACGATAACCGGGTCAGAGGAAATGACGTGCAACTTCCCCTCAACGATCTGCTCTATGCGGAGGCGCAGAAAAACAACGTAGTGGTTTACTATGTTGACGAAGGCAAGCTCAATCAAAAAGAAGTTCAAACCACGCTTTCCACCTTGCTGGAAGAACTCGATAATTATCATAACATCTTCCAGTGCCATCGCTCATTTGTGGTAAATATGAATAACATCACTTCCGCCAAAGGAAACTCAAACGGCTATGTCCTGGGGCTTGGCGGAGGGCTTGCCACAGTACCCGTCTCACGCTCTTTTGTCCCCAAACTCAAGTCGTATATAGCATAGCGACTTATCCTTTTCCCTTGTAATTCGTCCGGGCACATAGTTATTCGTCCGGCATTTTAGCTGTCTGTCCCTGGTATTTGGAAGGGGCAGATTCAGTATTCATATTTGCATCAGCAAACGACAAGGATAATAATCATAAAAATCAAATACCATGAAACGTTTATTCATCATCATTTTCATTTCTTTATCAGCATTTGCAACGGCTAATGCACAATCTGCAAACAGTACCCACTATAGAGATCTTAAGGGTAGTTACAACTTTAAAGAGTATGAAAAGCAAGCAACCGATCCGTATAACGCTGGTTGGTACGAGTGCGCATCATTCTTTGTACCCGGAGTTGGCCAGCTCCTGTCAGGCGAAGTTGGACGAGGCATTGCTTTCATAGCTGGAGAAGTTATCCTGATGTCTATTGTTGCAGAGACCGCATCTACCATCAAAGAGATTGCAATAACTAATGACAAAGGTTTCCTTATCGGTTATACTGACGAAAAAAAAGGAAAGACAAATATGGCAGTAATGCTCAGCGCCCTTGGAGTAGATCTTGGGCTTGCAATTTGGTCAAGCATAGACGCCAGCAGAATAGCGAAAGTAAAGAATATGTATTACCAGGATCTCATTGGCAAAGACAAACCGATTGAACTGGCATTCTCGCCTGCAGTATCATTCGTTCCATCTCAGTCCGGTTCAATGAGACCGAGCGCAGGCCTTGCCGTTCAAGTTAGATTCTAACCTTCTTGCTTATGGCGACGCCGACGAAGGAGTCGGCGCAGCCGTAGTAGAGGTACCAGCGGTTCTTGTAGAAGGTCAGGCCCTCGATGAAGACGGTGCCGTCGACGTATTGGCCGCTCTTTTCAAAGTCTGCTGTCGGAACAAAGAAAGGCTCGTCGAGGCGCTCCAGGACCCGGTAGGGCTGGGTTGCGTCGAAAAGCACCTGCCCGGCTGCGTAGGTGCCGGCGGGGTAGCGGGCATCTCCCCTTTCGTCCTTGCGGTTCTTGCCGTTGTAGAGCAGCAGGATGCCACGGTCAGTCAGCAGCGCCGGCGGGCCGCACTCAGTCAGCGCACTGTCGAAGAAACCGTCGCGCGGGAAGAGGACGCCCTTCAGTTTGCCCTCCGCGTCAACCTGCGGCGTCCAGTGGATCAGGTCCTGCGACTCAGCGATGTTCACCATGTGCTCGCCCCAGTACATCAGATACTTTCCTGCCACTTTCGCAATCACCTGCTTTCCGTCCTTCAAAGTAGTCACAATCGACCCCGATTTGCTCTGAGTGTCAGCAAAGCGGCCGTCCCAGGCATCAGCAAAAGCCGGCCCGTGCTTCGTCCAGTGTACCAGGTCGCGGGAAGTTGCTACGCTCAGCCTCGGCACCTTGCGGTTCCAAGAAGTATACATCATCACATATAATCCATCCTCAGTCACGGCAATGCGCGGATCCTCGCAGCCGCCCGGCCAGTCATAGTCCTTACATTCGTCCTCGGCAGGAAAAAGCACAGGCTCAGGCTGGATGTCCATGTGGATGCCGTCAGTAGTGTAGGCCAGGCCAAGACGGGACGTGCGTTTTCCGATGCCAGTTGCAGAATTGTCCTCCGCCCGGAAAACGACTGCAATCTTGCCGTCAATTACTGTTGCTCCCGGATTGAAAGTGTCGCTCTCCATCCAGCCGACGTTTGCCTGTTGCATCGGACAGAAGAAGTGTGCAGACGTGTCAGGGCTGATCACCGGGCCGACGCCTTGCGGCCTCTCAAAGCCACCCAGCGCCCAGTCAGGAAGATTGTCTGAATTGCGGTCCGCACAGCCGGCAGCCAGCAGGAGCATTATCCCCGCTGTAAGAATAAGCAGTCTTTTCATATCTTAAGCATCGTTACCTAACAAAGCTACGACTTTTTTTTTGTATCTTTACTTCCCCAACACCAAGGTCGGATCGTACATCTACCGTAACGTCAAGGTACACCAGGGCCGTGACGAAGAATCATCGACCATCCGCATTTCAACAGTCGACGGAAAGAACATATTATGGAAGTAATACTCATACGCCACACCTCAGTAGATGTGCCCGCCGGGACCTGCTACGGACAGACCGACGTGCCGCTGAGAGGCAGCTTCGAAGAAGAAGCCGCGGCGACAAAGGCTGCCCTTGAGACCTACGGGCCGGTGGACTACGCGTACACCAGCCCGCTGTCCCGCTGCCTCCGCCTGGCAGAGTACTGCGGCTACGGCGACGCCGAGCGGGATGCCCGCATAATGGAAATCAACTTCGGAGAATGGGAGATGAAACTCTTCGACGAGATTGACGACCCTCACCTGCAGGAATGGTATGCCGACCACATACACGTCCCCGTAACCGGCGGCGAATCATTTATGATGCAATATCAGCGCGTAAGCCAATTCCTCGAAGAACTGCGCCGCAAACCCTACTCGCGGGTAGCAGTCTTCGCCCACGGCGGAGTGCTGGTCTCAGCCCTCATCTACGCCGGCCACGTCAAACCCGAAGACGCCTTCGCCAGCCTCCCCCCTTTCGGCGGAATCATCCGCATCGAACTCTGATCAGGCGTTTTGGAAATTGCCCTTCTCATCCATCAGGAGGATGGTCAGGGTTCCGGCCGAAGGCGGATAGGCGGCAGCGCAGACAGAAGCGCAGCGCGCTGTTATGGCGCTGAAGAAACTGCAGGCGTCTGCGGCTTGCAGACCGTCCCACAGCTCGCGGGCAAGAGTCAGGCGGTCGATGGCATCGCAAGCAGCAGCAGAACATCCGGCTTCCGCAGCCAACTCCTTCAGGAAAGCCTTGTTCATCACCACGCTTTTGCTGTGGGTGTCGAGATGCCCCTCGGCCAGCTTCACCGCCTTGCCGAGCATTATGCCCATCACCACCTTGCGGACCTTCAGCTCAGCCGCAATCTTCAGCGTATCTCCGATGGCGTTGCCATAATGGACGAAAGCCTGCGGCGGCAGGTCAGGATAACGAGCCTTCAGGAAAGCCTCGCTCCTGGCGCCTGAATTGATGACCAGCATCGGAGAGCCGACAGCAATTGCAACTTCCACCTCGCGTCTTATCGATTCAAGAAAAGCCTCGTTAGAGAAAGGCCGCACGATGCCGGAAGTGCCGATTATGGAGATGCCATCCACCACACCCAGCTTGGGGTTGAAAGTACGCTTCGCAAGCTCGCGGCCGGCCGGCACGCTGATAGTAACGTCAAGGCCGCGGTCGCACAAGGCCGAGAGCTCCCTTTCCATCATCTGCCTGGGCACCCTGTTGATGGCAGGACCGCCGATGGGCAGGCCGAGGCCGGGCAGGGTCACACGCCCCACGCCTTCCCCTTGCAAGAAATGGATGCCCGGCTGGTCACTGAAAGCCACAGTGGCCACGATCGCGACGCCGTTCGTCACGTCCGGGTCGTCCCCGGCATCCTTTATCACCGTCGCGCTGCACGTCGGCCACGTCTCGGCCCCTTTTTGTGGCCGGGAGCAGACAGAATCCACAGGAAGAGCCAGGCGCTCGCCGTCCGGGAAGCCTATCTCCACGGAATCCCCCACAGGGCGGCCAAGCAGGCATAGCAGCGCCGCCTTAGCTGCAGCCGTAGCGCAGGCACCGGTCGTAAAGCCGCTCCGAAGCGGGAAGAACCCGGGCACCAGCCGCTCGATGGCCTTTCGCAGTCCAAACTCACCGGTAACAATTTCGAAACCGTCGGGCAGCGCCGGACGACGCACAGCATACACCGCGACACCAGCCGCAAGCGCAGCAGCCACCTTCCCGGAAAAGCCCCCCGACTCGCCGCTCTCCTTGGTAATAATCGCCTGAGGACAGAGACGGGCAATCAGCGAAGCCTCGTCATCCTCTTCATAATAAACAAGCCGCTCGGCAGGGAACCCTTCCCGCGCAGCCTTCTCCAGAGACTCGTCGCGGCGAAGGATGCGGAACCAGCAATCGTGGCGCGACCAGTAGGGCCGCAGCTTTGAGATGGTCTGCACCCCTGTCAGAGCCAGCAGGCTGCCGATGCCGTCAGCCTCAAGACGGGCCACGGCATCATCAAAGTCCTGACACCAGCGTATGGCCGGATCCTCGTCGGGGTAGACGCGCTCCACACGCACTACCGGCAGATCCAGCGACTCGGCGACAGATGCCACCGTGCGGTGCAGCTCCGTCGCAAAAGGATGAGCCGCATCAACCAGCAGCCGGATGCCGTGAGCGGCGCAGAACGCAGCCATCGCAGCCTCGTCCATAGCACCGCTGATATGCTTGCCGTGGAGACACTCGACCTGCTGCAGGTCACTGCGCGTAGAGTACCAGTACGGCGACCCCGCCGCGTCAGCCACCCTGACCGCCAGCCTGCCTTCAGTCGTGCCGCCGAGTATCAGTATCATCGTTACTTGCGGAACAGATGTTTGAATTCGTGCGCGTAGAGACGGGAAAGTCCCTCGCGGTTGTCTATAGCATCACCGACCACCAGAAGCGTGGTCAGGGTAAGGTTGTTGTCCCTCACGATCTTCGCCAGGTCCTTCAGCTGGCCGCGGTAGATGCGTTCCTGAGGCCAGGTCAGTTTGTAGCAGGCAGCCACGGGCGTCTCGGGAGGATAGGCCTGCAGCAGTTCCGCCTGCACCTCCTCGGCAATCGCAGCGCTCAGGTAGATGCACATCGTGCTCTGGGACTGAGCCAGCTTGTGGAGCTGCTCCTTCTCAGGCATCGGAGTGCGGCCTTCGCCGCGGGTCAGGATAATGGTCTGGACCTTCTCGGGGATGGTGAATTGCGAACGCAGAGCCGCAGCTGCCGCCTGGAAGGCCGAAATGCCGGGAGTGATGTGGTAGCGCATACCGTAACGGTCGAAGAAAGCCATCTGCTCCTGGATGGCGCCGTAGATGCAAGGGTCGCCGGTGTGAAGACGCACCACAAGCTGACCGCGGTCGTAAAACTCCTTCATCAAGGCGAACTGCTCCTCAAGATCCATAGAGGCGGAACTGCGGACCGTGCAGCCCGGCTTTGCGTAATGCGTCAGCTCAACGGGAACCAGGCTACCCGCATAAAGGATCAGGTCGGCCTGTTCGAGGAAACGCTTGCCACGCACCGACACGAGCTCGGGGTCGCCCGGACCGGCGCCGACAATCTCGATGTGGCCGGCCAGACAAGAGCCAGCCTGCTGCGCGAGCGCGAACGTAAAGTCGCCTCCTTCAGTCAGCTTACCCTTCTGCTTTTCTATCAGCAGAGGACCGAAGTCTGCGCTTTGCAGAGCTGCAGCCTCAGCCACCCCTGCGCTGCCCGTCGCTTCAAGAGCCTTCTGCGAAGGATTGGGCACGTCGACGGCCGCGAGAGTCTCAGCGGAATATATCTCGGAATGAGCCTGAGGCCAGCGCTCCAGCAGAGCGCCCAGCAAAGGCTCTTCTTTCTTCAGTTCAATGGTGCCGACACTCGCCACGGACAGCGGAGAATACCCGGCCTGCCTTATCTGCCCTTCGATGAACTCCGGGATGCCGGCAGGATCGCACTGCTTGCGGCAGCCGAAGCCCAGATGCAGCACGGCCGGACGGAAGGTCAGCACCGCAAGCCCCTTGGGAAGGTCCGGCAGCAGACGCGGAGTGACGGCCACCAGCAGGTCGAAGCGGCTAAGGTCTACAGCGTCGAGGCTGTGGAACACTTCCACGTGCTCCGGACGGGTCCTCCCGAGGAAAGCTGTGCCCGCGTCCCGCACTTCCAGCAGCAGGGCGGTCGGACGCCTCTCCACGAAGGCGAAGACCGCGCGGTTCATCTGAGCACGACCGGCTTCGGTCTGCCATCCGTACTCCCTGCCCAGGGTGTCGAGGGCCCAGAGACCTTCATTGTCGCTCTGAGTCGTGACCACGGCTTCGGCACCGATGGCCTCAGCTATGCCGCGGGCCAGGTCGTTGGCTCCGCCCACGTGTCCGGACACCACAGGTATGGCGAACTTGCCGGTGCTGTCTACGCACACCACTGCCGGGTCGCTGTATTTGTCTTTCAGCAAAGGAGCGATGCTGCGCACGCAAATGCCGACTGCGCCTATGAACACCACCGCGTCGAGGGCGTCCCAGCGGTCTTTAAGCGCCGCTCTGCGGCATATCTCCACTTCTGCCTGCGAGCCCAGCGCTTCCTGCAGCGTCTGTGCCAGTGGCAGGGCAGATTCAGCAACTGATATTATGACGATCTTCTTCATTCTGCTTTAAGGATGGTGATGGGATTGAAATTGTCGATGGCTGCGCGCATCTGACCTCTTATGCGGCGGCCTACCGCGGCGGCGGCTTCACAGAACAGCGCCTGGCTTTCTTCGCTGACAGCGTTGAATACTATCACGCCGCCGGGCAGCATCACTGAGTCGATGCGGCGTACTATCTCCACCAACTTGCCGCCGTGGCCTCCGATAAAAACTGCATCAGGCGCCGGCAAGGCGCTCAGATCAGCCTCCAGGAAGTCACCTATGACGGCAGTTATGCCCGGAGCGCCGAACTTTCTGGAGTTGTGCTCCATCAGTCCGCGGCCCTGCTCGCGTATCTCGAAAGCCGTCACCTTGAGGTGCGGGAACTGCAGCCGCGCCTCTATCGAAACAGAGCCGGTGCAGAAGCCCACGTCCCAGAACGAACTGCGGCGGGGAAGGTCCAGCTGGCTGAGGGTCAGCAGACGCACGGGCATCTTGGTGATCATATTCACCCTGCCGTCGAGCAGCTCGAACTCGCGCTCGGCAATGCCGAAGGGGTGCGGACGGGCTTCTGTCCGCTCCAGAACCAGGCAGTTCGGGAAAACAAAGCTCGCGGCCGCGGCTTGCGGCAGCGACAAGCCGCGCACACGCTCTTCAGAGCGGTTGCCGAGGCACTCTCCCACCGTCATACGGTAATTGTCGTAGCCGTATTCCAGCATCCGGGCAGCGATGGCCGCCGGAGTCTTCTGCCTGTCGGTAAGGGCGCCGATGAGCCTTTCGCCGCGGATGAGAGCCTCGTCGAAGGCATCCCACGGACGGCCGGTCAGAGACACCGTGCGCATATCGGCGTAGGGCAGCTGCATCCTGTGGCAGAGCAGCTGCAGGGAGTTGAAGGCCGGAAATACCGTCAGCTCAGCATCCGGCAGTTCGCGGCGTATAGTGTTGGCGAAGCCGAAGAATAGCGGGTCGCCGGAGGCGAACACCACAATCTCTTCGTGGCCTTTGTATTGCTCGAATACGGCTTCCAGCGGCACTGTGACGTCTATCCAACGTGCAGCTTGCGGAAGCAGGGGAGCTACTATCCCGTGATGGCGTCTGCCGCCGGAAAAGACGCTGCCGCGGGCGATGGCCTCGCGGACTTCCGGAGGGAACCAGACCTCGCGGTCATCGGTCATACCGATCACTGTGAAATGCTGCCTAGACATCGCGGCCGGGTTTTAACTGGGCTGCATCATTGAAACAGAGTATGGCGTTGACCAGCGTGGCGGCCAGGTTGCTGCCGCCTTTGCGGCCTTCCACTATGATTTTGGGAATCTGGCGGAAAGGCTTGACCATATGCTTGCTCTCGCGTACGTGGACGAAGCCGACCGGGGCGGCGATTATGCCTGCGGGACGGGCGGTGCCCTTACGGATCAGCTCGCAAAGCTCCATAAGCGCAGTGGGAGCATTGCCGAAGGCATAGAGCGCGTCGGGGTGCTCCTCCACCGCCAGCCTTATGCCGGCCTGGGTGCGGGTGATGCCTTTTTCGGCGGCCAGGGCGGCGGTGCGGGGGTCGGAAAGGTAGCATTTCACCTCAACTCCGAGCCGTTGCAGGGCCCCTTTGCGTATGCCGGAGGCAGCCATTGTCACGTCAGTCACTATGGTCTTGATGCGGCCTTCGGCGAAGCCGGCATAGAGGGTTTCGACAGCGCCGTCGTCGACCTTGAGGATGCGCTCCATCTCGAAGTCGGCAGTGGTGTGGATGGCGTGCAGCAGAGCCCACTTGCGGCCGAGCGGGATGTCGGGCTGCCGCAGCTCGCTCTCTATGGTGCGGAAGCTCTCGGTCATTATCTCCTGGCCTATGCCTTTGCTGCCATCGTCTTCGCGCTCCCGATAGTAGCCGCGCGGGGTGATGATTTTCCCGTCATAGATGTACGACTGGGAGTTGCCTATGAGCACTACAGTGAACATATCCACCTGCTCCGGATCGAAAGCGCCGAGGGTGGTGACTGTCAGCTGCTGGTCTTCGCGGCCCGCCTGACGCACGAAACCCACCGGAGTCGAGGGGCTGCGGTGCTGCAGGAAGATCTCCTGAAGGCGGTAGAGCTGCCAGTAACGGCCGTGGCTTTTGGGATTGTAGACGGCTGTGATGAAATCCGCCACTGCGGCGGCGCGGATGCGGCGTTCTATAGTCTGCCAGGGAGTCATAAGGTCCGAAAGCGAGATGATGCAGAGGTCGTGGCCTATCGGGGCTCCGAGCAGCGAGGCAGCCTTCTGGAAGGCGCTGATGCCGGGGAGCACTTCAATCTCGACGTCGCTTCCCCGCTCGCGCTTCATCTCCCAGATCAGCGGCGCCATACCGTAGATGCCTGCATCGCCGGAGCTGATGACGCACACCGTGCGGCCCTGCTCTGCCTGTGCGAAGGCCTCTTCGGCCCTCTCACGCTCCTTCTTCATCCCGGTATCGATGCAGGGCGTTCCGGGCTTCAGGTACGGCTCTATGAATTGGAAATAATATTTATAGCCGATGACGACATCAGACTGCCGGACGGCCTCAAGCACAGCGGGAGTCACCTCCACCGCACTTCCGGGCCCTATCCCGGCCACAATTATCTTAGATTTGCTCATAGTTACAAATGTAATAAATATTTTTGGTATCCAATTTGGTATCCATAACTATTATCCCTATATTTGCTATCAAACATATAAAGAAACTAATTATGGTAGTTATCAGCAGCAGAGATTTCCGTTCAAATCAGAGTAAATATCTGGGTATGGCGGCTAATGGCACAGGCGTAGTTCTCAAAACCCGCAGTCTTGGTTCATTCAAGATTGTTCCAGTTACGGAAGATGACACTCTTATGACTAAGGAAGAGTTCTTCAGCAAGATTGACAAGGGTATCAAGGAAATAAAGGAGGGCAAAGGTTATACGATCAATTCGAAAGAAGAACTTGACAGGTTCCTTGAATCATTATGAGTTATATTATCCAATTATCACCAGAAGCAGTCCTCGATTTGTCAAAACTTCGTAAAAACGAGCCTAAGGCATTTCAAAAAGCTGGTCTTTTGCTGTCAGAATTACGGGAGCATCCACGAACTGGAACAGGCAAACCAGAGCCTTTATCTGGCAACAGAGCCGGTCAATGGTCAAGGCGTATCAGTCAAAAGCATCGTATGGTTTACACTATCGAGGATAATATAGTAGAGGTATATGTAGTCTCTTCTTATGGCCATTATGGAGATAAATGACGCACTATGAACAGAATCTATACAAGGACCGGGGATAAGGGGACAACGGGGATCCACGGCGGAAAGCGGGTGGCGAAGGACGACATCCGCATCGAGGCCAACGGCGACCTCGACGAGCTGAACTGCCAGATAGGCGTGGTGCGCAGCACACTCGCCTCCGGCGTGCAGGTGTGGGATGAAATCCTGCACGAGATACAGAAAAACCTGATGATGGTGATGAGCCTGGTGGCGACACCTTCAGCGGAACGGGACGGCAATCCCCACGAACTGCCGGAGAACCTCGTGGCACGCTGCGAAGCCACGATGGACGTCCTCACGGAAGAGTCCGGACCTGGCCTGCATTTCCTGCTGCCCGGAGGCACCCCTCTCGCAGCCCAGCTCCAGATGGCGAGGGCCATCTGCCGACGTGCGGAACGCCGCCTGTGGACCCTCAACCGCCAGGACCCCGTCCCGGAAGAGATATTGAAATACATCAACAGGCTCTCGGACCTGTTCTTCGTGATGGCCCGCTGCGACCTCGCCCGCCAGAACTGGCCGGAAGAACGCTGGAAAGCATTTACATACAAGAACAAGCGATGAAAGGAAAGCTTCATCCCGTTATGCTCGCCGGCACCGGCAGCGACGTGGGCAAGAGCGTCCTCGCCACGGCGCTGTGCCGCATCTTCCTCCAGGACGGCTACAGCCCCGCCCCTTTCAAGGCCCAGAATATGGCCTTGAACTCCTTCGCAACTCCAGAGGGACTGGAGATAGGCCGTGCCCAGGCCGTCCAGGCAGAAGCAGCCGGACTCCCCTGCCACACCGATATGAACCCGCTGCTGCTCAAGCCCCAGAGCGACCACACTTCGCAGGTCGTGCTGAACGGCCGCCCCATCGGCAACCGCGATGCCTACGATTACTTCCGCAAGGAGGGCCGGCAGGAGCTGCGTGACGCAGTTTATGCCGCTTACGACCGGCTTGCAGCCCGCTACAACCCCATAGTGATGGAAGGAGCCGGCTCGCTGGCCGAAATCAACCTGCGCGACTCCGACCTCGTCAACGTGCCTATGGCTATGCACGCCGGGGCCGACATCATCCTCGTCGGCGACATCGACCGAGGCGGAGTGTTCGCCAGCGTCTACGGCTCGGTGATGCTGCTTCCGCCCGAGGAGCGCTGCTATGTAAAGGGCATAATCATCAACAAGTTCCGCGGCGATCTGCGCCTCTTCGAAAACGGCCGCAAGATGCTCGAAGAGCTCTGTGGCATCCCTGTGCTCGGCGTGGTGCCCTATTTCACCGACATCCACATCGAGGAGGAAGACTCTGTGGCCCTCGCCGCCAAATCCGCAGCCGCGCAGCGAGGCAGGATAAACATCGCGGTGGTGCTGCTGCGCCACATCAGCAACTTCACCGACTTCGACTCGCTGGAGCGTGACCCGCGCGTCCACCTGTTCTACACCAACAACGTCGACGAGCTGGCCAAGGCCGACATCATCATCCTGCCCGGCAGCAAAAGCACCCTCGACGACCTCTACGAACTTCGCCGCAACGGTGCGGCAGCAGCCATCCTGAGGGCGCGACGAGAAGGGGCCACAGTCCTCGGCATCTGCGGCGGCTACCAGATGATGGGAGTGCAGATACGCGACCCCCGTCACGTCGAAGGCGACATCGAAGCTATGCCCGGCCTTGGGCTGCTGCCCGTAGTCACCGAAATGCTCTGGGACAAGGTCACCAGGCAGGTGCGTTTCACAGCCGCCGACGGCAAAGGCGGGACTATGGAGGGTTACGAGATACATATGGGGAAGACTTCTCCGGCCGAAGGCAGCACCGCGGTTCCTCTCAACATCCTCGAAAACGGCCAGAGCGACGGCTGCATCGTCGACGGCAAGTGTATGGGCACGTATATCCACGGCATCCTCGACAATCCGGCCTTCGTCGACACCCTGCTCGCCCCCCACGGCGACAAGCTGACTGCCGCCTCCGGCACGTTCGACTACCACGCTTTCAAGGAAGAGCAATATGACCTTCTGGCCGCACACGTGCGCAAATACGTGGACATAGGCCTGTTATACGATATTATGGAGGGGAAGCGATGATTCTCGGACACGGAGACGATGCATTCCGGTTTGACCGGCCTATCCGGGCCAATTTCAGCTCGAATGTCTACAGCCACGTGGACCTCTCACAGCTGAAGGAGCATCTGGCCGCGCATCTTGACGTAATAGGCAACTATCCGGAGCCGGAGCCTTACAGGCTGGAAGCCGCCATTGCCCGCCGGCTCGGTATCGATGCAAGTTCCGTCTGCGTCACCTCCGGCGCCACCGAAGCCATCTACCTCATCGCCCACGCATTCAGCGGAAGCCGCAGCGCCATACTTCAACCTGCGTTCAGCGAATATGAAGATGCCTGCAATCTTTATGGGCACTCCATCGAGGAAACGGATTTCTCCCGGGCGGATCTGTTCTGGTTCTGCAACCCCAACAATCCTGATGGCTATGTAATGCCGAAGGAAGCCGTGATATCTCTCATCAAGGCTCACCCGATCACCATATTCGTGACAGACCAGTCCTACGGCTTCTTCACGAAGGAGCCCTTGCTTTCGCCCGCCGAGGCGCTGCGTTACCCCAACGTTCTGCAGCTGCACTCGATGACCAAGCGCTATGCGATGCCCGGCCTCAGGCTCGGCTATGTCACCGGCTGTCCGGAACTTCTCGACAAGTTGAGAGCCGTGCGTATGCCCTGGTCTGTCAATGCGCTTGCCATCGAGGCTGGGCTTTATCTTGCCGCGCACCCGGACACAGCGCCGATAGACCTTGACGCACTTCTTGCGGAGGCTCAAAGATTGCGCGACTCCCTCAATGGCATCCCCGGCATCAGCGTCTACCCTACCCAGACACACTTTATGCTCTGTCGTATGGAGAAAGGACGCGCAGCACTGCTCAAGGACTGGCTGGCAAACGAAAGAGGCCTTCTGATACGCGATGCTTCGAACTTCAAAGAACTCGACGAGGGTTGTTTCCGCATCGCATCACAGACTCCTGAAGAGAACGATATGCTTGTATCCGCCATCCGGGAATGGCTGGAGGCACTGCAATGACAGGGCATCTCATAGCGATACTGGCCGGCTGGCTGCTCGATCTGCTGGTCGGCGACCCGGCGTGGCTCCCCCACCCCGTCGTGGGTTTCGGCAAGCTCATCGCCGCCGGGGAGAAGCGCTGGAACAAGGGTGACGGCCGCCGCCGCAAGGGAGCCGTCCTCGCCGGAGCGCTGATTGCGGGAGCATTCCTGGCGACCTGCGCCCTGCTGCTCGGCCTCGGCTGGCTGTCCGAAGCCATCGGCTTGGGGCGCATCCTGCAATATGCTGCCGAAGCCATACTGGTGTTCTACTGCCTGGCCGGCACGACCCTCATCCGCGAAGTCCGGGAAGTGTTCCGCGCGGTGGACCGCTCCCTAGAAGACGGCCGCAGGCAGGTAGCCCGCATAGTCGGCCGCGACACGGCAAGTCTGTCAGCCCAGGAGATACGCACTGCTGCCCTCGAGACGCTTGCCGAGAACCTCAGCGACGGAGTGGTCGCCCCGCTGTTCTGGCTCCTGCTGCTCGGTGTTCCCGGAATGGTGGCCTACAAGATGGTCAACACCCTCGATTCGATGGTGGGCTACCGCAACGAGCGATATCTCGAATTCGGACGTTTCGCCGCGAAGGCTGACGATGCGGCGAACTGGATTCCGGCAAGGCTGACAGCGTTTCTAATGCTTCTGGCAGCCGGAAAACTGAAGCTGCTGCCGTTTGTGCGCAAATACGGACCCCAGCACCTGAGTCCGAACTCAGGCTGGCCCGAGGCCGCCCTCGCCGGCATCCTCGACTGTCGTTTCGGAGGCCCCCACGATTATTTCGGGGAGGAGGTGGTGAAGCCTTACATCGGCAGCAACGACCGCCCGTTGACCACCGCCGATATGCGCCGCGCCACGCGCATCAACCGCGCCGCCGAAATCCTAATGGTACTGGTAGTCACCGGCCTGAAAGCCCTGATCCTGATATAGCTGACGCCATAGGCAGAACTGCCCCGTAGCGAACATCTCCACCCCCGGAGAGGGCAGGGGGAGGGGCCCGTTGGATACGAGTTATCGCGTAGCGATGACGAAGTAGACAATGGGAGGGGACGGAGCGAACGAAGTGAGCGGAGCTTCGCCAAGGGGCAGTTCAGCCTATGGGGTCAGCTACTAATGACTAATCTTCTTCTACCATCGCGCGGATGATGTCGAAGCAGAAGCCTTTCGAGAGTTTTGCTCCGGGTACTACGCGGTCAGTGGCAGAATCGTAGATGTAGACCATCGGATTGTCGTCAGGACCGTCGCCTTCGGTAATGCCGATATACGCCTTGCCGTCGACAATCGCGCTGCGCTGGGAATAGCCGCCGCTGCAATAGCGCAGTGGCGTTCCGTTATAGCTCACGCGCTCCCGCTGTCCGTTGGTCAGATTGATGATGCTGTAGAAATGGCTGCGGCTGTCAATCTTGGTGCCGAGCTTCTCATCGCGCGAGTAAACCAGCATACGGCCGTTGCCGACATACTGGACGGTCAGCAGCCTTCCCTCCGGGCTGGGGAAACCATTCCACGAAGAATCGAACTGGCTCTCCATCGGCATTATGCGGCGCAAAACGCCAAGCTTCACTCCGTTGTAGGTGCAGAGGCCGGCCACATACATAGTTCCGAACTCGTCGTAGGCGATGATATTGCGCAGCAACTCGCCGTAGGCAGCCGTCACAGGTTCTTCCATAATACCCTCAGAAACAGGGGCGTCAGAGACCACTTTCATAGTCTTCGGATCCAGAACAGCGATGTGGGTCACAGGCTTGCGGTCGGAATTCTCGGTCTTGACGTAATAGATATAGAACAGAGTGCCGTCGGTGGGTCTCACAGTCAGCAGGCCGGAAGTCGAGAACATATCGAAACCCTCGGGCAGGGTCAGAGCCAGCTTCCCTTCCTCGATTATCGCGAGGTTGCTCTCGTTGAGCTTCGTCCATACTACCTGCTTGTGATCGGAGTCGGTACCGACAATAAGAAGAGTGCTGCCGTTGTCAAGCCACGCGTGAGTGTACTTTCGGGCATAGTAAGTATTCTGCTTGAAGGGCACCTCGGCGTCGAGGGGCTCGGGAATCCACTCCTCGCCGGCCTCATTGCGCTCGATATGGAACTTGACGAAACGGTCGGCACCCTCCTGCGGCACCTGATAGTAATACTTGCCGCGGGTGATGCTCTCCATAGTGAATTTCTGGGTGATGTCGATGCCCTTGCCGGTGAATTCTATAAGAGGCTGGTCGGCATCGAGGGACGGCACGCTGCGCACGTAGGTGCCGTTCTTGTTCTGACCCATTCCGCCGTGCTTGACGGCGCAAACATAAAGGTCGAACGAAAGCAGGCTGGGCTCCGGAGTCGGAGGCACAGGCTCAGGCACAGGATTGCACCCGGCAACCCCGAACAATGTAAATAAAACAAATGAAAATAGTGTTGTAAGTCGTGATTTCATAGATGGAATAAATTGCGAGCACAAAAGTATAAAAAGAAGGAAAATTATGCTACCTTCGCGGCGGTTTTGGTAACCGGCGGCACGATGCCGTCAAGGTGCAAGGGAACCCGGTGCAAGACCGGGGCTGTGCCTGCAGCTGTGATCCCGTTCAGGGGTCCGCCTCCAAAACGCCACTGGGCGCAACGATTCATCCGTCTGTCCGGAGTTGCTCGTTGCAAGGCCTGGGAAGGTGAGGCGGACCGGGGAAAGCCAGAAGACCTGCCAAGACGTTAAAATTAGATGCCCGTTCAGGAACAGACGGGACTGACTATGAGGAAGATAATAAAGTATTTGCTCATCGGGGCGGCGTTGTGCCTGCTCCAGCCGCTGGCAGCGCAGGATTTCCTGCAGGATTCAATCCCGGAGACCGTCATCACGGCCACCGGCACCCTGCATCTGCTCAAGGACGCCCCCGTGCAGACCGAAGTCATCTCGCGCCAGATGCTGCAGAACTACTCGGGACGCTCGCTCGAAGACATCCTGAGCGGTCTCGCCCCCTCATTCGCCTTCAACGAAGACGATATGGGCTCGCATATGCAGCTCAACGGTCTTGGCAACAACTACATCCTGATACTCATCGACGGCAAGCGCATCCACGGCGACGTGGGAGGCGAGAACGACCTGTCGCTCATCGACCCGCGCAACATCGAGAAAATAGAGATAGTCAAGGGCGCATCATCGGCCCTTTATGGCAGCGACGCCATCGCCGGCGTGATCAACATCATCACCCGCAAGCATCGTGAAGAAGGCCTGCTGCTCGAAAACAGCAGCCGCTACGGGTCCTACAACGACATCCGCCAGCACAACGCCATCGGCCTTAAATTCGGCCGCTTCAGCTCGCTGACCAACTTCCAGTTCCAGCACTCCGACGGCTGGCAGAACACGTCCGTGGAACGCACCGTCGGCACGGAGACGCCCATCACCGATTCCCAGAACAAGACAGTGAACCGCCACTCCAACGGGCAGATAGGCGAGCAGCTGACCTTCACGGTGAACGACCGTCTGGAACTGTACGCCGGAGGAACCCTCTATGCCAAGCGCATCTACCGTCCAAGCGGCAAATATGCCCAGTACGACGTCCACACCTACGACCTGCAATACCACAACGCATCCGCATCGGCCGGCGGCACCTGGAAGCCCAACGACACCGACGTGGTGACCTTCGACCTGGACTGGAACCGCCACGCCTATATGTATTACTTCACGGCCACAACCCTTGTGGAAGACTATGAGAAGAGCAAGGGAACGATCTACTATCCCTATTTCCCCTATCTCCCCGACCAGATCGAGATGCAGAGCGACCAGCGCCGCACGATGGCGAGCCTCAAGGGCGTCTTCACGCTGCCGGCAGGCAACCTGCTCAACACCGGCGCAGAATACCGCTACGACTGGCTGTCAGCCCCCAACCGCGTGGTGGGCGGCAAGGCAACGGACTGGACGGCTGCCGTATACGCGCAGGACGAGTTCAAATATGAGTTCGGCCACAACAGCCTGCTTCACCTTGCAGGCGGCCTGAGGCTGACCTGGAACGGAAGCTTCGGTATGAAGCTCACTCCCAAGTTCTCGGCAATGCTGGGTCTCGGACTGCCGTGGAGGATCAGGGCCACGTGGAGCCAGGGATTCAAGACCCCCACCCCCAAGGAACTTGAATACCGCTACGTAAAGCAGATGTCCGGCACTTATCTCTACCTTGGCAACACGGCGCTGCGTCCCCAGACCAGCAACTACTTCTCCCTCGGCGGAGAATACACCCACGCCGGACTGAGCATCAACGTCACCGGCTACTACAACAGCGTCAGGGATATGATCACGCTGGTGACCATCCCCAATTACCAGGCTCCTGCCGAATACATAATCCAGTACGACCCCGTCAAGACACGCCAGTACCAGAACGTCGACGACGCCCGCACGATAGGTGTCGATGTCAGCGTGCGCTACAGTTTCCGCGAATGGGCCTTCGGCCTGGGATACAGCTGGCTCGACACTGACGCCAACCAGTATGACTCCAGCCACGACCGTATGCACAACGTGATCATCGACGGCACCGCACACCACAAGGGCAACTTCTTCACCACCTGGAACCACCGCTTCGGCCCTGCCTACAAAATCAGCGCAGGCCTCTACGGCCGGATGTCGTCGACGCGCTTCTACCAGGATGACGGCAACGGCAAGGGATACCAGATATGGCGCATCTCCACCACCCACGACCTGGGCGACTTCGAGCGCACTGTCTGGCGCATCGAAGCCGGAGTGGACAACATCCTCAATTATGTGGACCGTACCCCGCACGGACTCCACCTCGGCACCACCACTCCCGGAAGGACCTTCTACATAGGTCTCACCGTCAACTTCAACAGCGGACGCAAAGTCAGGAACACATTCAACACAACCATAAGTAACAATTATAATTCAAGTACAAACGATGAAAACTAGATTTTTCTCACTCGCATTGCTGGCTGCCCTCGCCTTCAGTTTCGTTTCCTGCGAAAAGAACGGCGGCGAGCAGTACAACTACACAGCCTACCAAAGGGCTGTCAACGAAGCCGTAAAATCTCAGAAGAAGAACAACAAAGCCATCCTGCTGGTAGCCTTCGGCTCAACCTGGCAGCAGGCTTTCGACGCTTTCGACGAGACTGTTGAAGCCTACAAGAAGGCTTTCACCGGCTATGACGTCTATCTGTCATTCTCTTCAGCTATCTGCATCAACCGCGCTGCTGCCGGCGAAAACGTAGCTGACGGAGCAGAGATCCGCAACTACTACGCTCCCCCCTTCTGGCTCACCGCTTTCGCCCAGACCGGCGTGAAGTACAGCGAAATCGTAGTCCAGTCACTGCAGGTAATCCCCGGTGAGGAGTACACCCGCGTGATCAACTACATCAAGGACTTCGCCAACAACGCCAACGGCGACATCGACGATGACTACCTTGCAAACGTTGTGCTCAAGCTCGGCGTTCCCCTGCTCCAGGATGAAGACAAGGATGTCAATGCTGTAGCCAAGGCTCTCAACAATCTCTACAAGGGCCAGGCTGCCAACGACATCGTAGCCTTTATGGGCCACGGCAACCCCGACTCATACGACACCTACAAGGCCAACGTCCGCTACACCCAGCTCGAGGAAGCTCTCCAGGAGCTCAACCCCCACTACTTCGTAGGAACAGTTGATATGATGGAAAACTTTAAAACCCACGTATACGAGCGTATGGCTGAGGCCGGCCTCAACACTGCCAACCGCAAGGTATACCTCCACCCGCTGATGTCCATCGACGGTGACCACGGTCACAACGATATGGCCGGCGACGACCTGCCCGAGCAGTTCGAAGGCAAGAGCTATACTATCGACGACCTTTTGGATGAAGCCAATGACGAGGGTGAGGTTGAAGACTGCAGCTGGAAGGTATTCTTCGGTGCCAAAGGTTCAGGCTTCACCTGCGACAACAGCACTATGATCGAGAAAGGTCTTCTGGAACTTCCGACTATCCGCCAGATCTGGATGGACCACACAAGGGACGCTATCAACGGCGAGCCTCTCGACTACTATCACTCTAAGAATCCGGAATAGCAGTCCGATTCCATAAGCATTCTTTAAAGTGGCGGCCGGCATCGATTTGCCGGTCGCTTTTTTTTATTCGAAATGGAAACGGCCGGTGTCGGGGTTGACGATGAGTTTTTCGGGAGAGCCGGTCTTCACTCCACCTTGCTTTGTCATAAGCCAGACGCGGTCTGCCACGCGCAGCGCCAGTTCAAGGTCGTGGGTTGAAAGGAAGATGGTCTTGCCTTCCTCACTTGAGAGCCTGTGCAGCAGATTGAGTATCTCCACCTTGCTGGGATAGTCCAGGAAGGCTGTCGGCTCGTCCAGGAAGATTATTGGAGTTTCCTGGGCCAGCGCCTTTGCTATCATCACTTTCTGCCGCTCGCCGTCGCTCAGGGTCTGGACCATACGGCCACTCAGGGCTTCGATGCCGACCAGGCCGATGGCCTGTGCAACCTTGGCCTTGTCCTCCGCCCTGAGTCTTCCCCAGAACCCGGTGTAAGGGCTTCGGCCCATACCCACGAGTTCTTCCACAGTCATATTCTGCAGGTTGTTCTTCTCGGTAAGCACGACACCGATGACCTTAGCGAGTTCCGTCTCGCGGTACGACTTCAGTGGCTTGCCCATAATGTTTATCTCACCGGCAAGCGGCGGCAGGAAGCCGGAGAGTGTGCGCAGCAGGGTAGATTTGCCTGCACCGTTCTCTCCTATCAGGCAGGTCAACTCGCCGCTGCAGATAGTGTCGGTGATTCCTTCGGCCACTTTCTTGACCGAATGCTTTCCTGTGTAGCCTATCGTCAGGCCGGCAAGGCGTATGGTTTCTTCGCGTTTCATTCTCCAGTGTCTTCTTTACGATGTTTGAACAGCACGACTGCCACGACCGGCGCACCGATCAGTGCAGTAACGGAATTGACGGGCAGCGCCCCTTCGAAGCCCGGAAGGCGGGCGATCAGATTGCAGAGCAGGGCCAGCGCAGAGCCTGCCAGCAGAGATGCCGGCATCAGCACGCGGTGGTCAGATGTGCGGAATATGCCCCGGCACAGATGCGGCACTGCCAGGCCAAGGAACGATATGGGACCGCAGTAGGCAGTCACTATAGCCACCAGCACTCCTGCGCATACGATGACCCAGATGCGGGCACGGGCGACGTTCAGGCCGAGGTTACGGGCATATCCGTCTCCGAGCAGCAGCAGGTTGAGGGTCTTGACCAGCAGCATCGACAGCGGCAGCAGCACGGCCATTATGATGGCGAACGTTGCCACCTGGCCGCCGGACACGCGGGCGAAGCTGCCCAGTCCCCAGACCACATAGGCCCTGACATCCTCCTCGGCGCTGAAGAACTTCAGCACTCCGATGATGGCGGTGGCCACATAGCCTATCATCACGCCGATGATCAGCAGGGTGACATTGCCCCTGACCTTGCCCGCCACCCAGACGATGAGCAGCATCACGGCCAGGGCTCCGACTATGGCCGACAGCGTCATTGCTATCTCGCCCATATAGCCGAGGCGGCTCAGGGCCACTCCGCCGAGCCTGCCGGAGAGCAGCACTACGAAGGCCACTCCGAGGCTTGCTCCGGAGCTTACACCGAGCACTGAAGGTCCGGCCAGCGGGTTGCGGAAGACCGTCTGCATCTGCAGACCGGCGACTGCCAGGCCTGCTCCGGCCACAAGCGCAGTGACTGCCTGCGGCAGACGCGACTTGAGCACTATGTTCTGCCAGATTTCATTGCCGGCGTCGGCCCCCCAGACAATCTTCCATACTGCACCGGCAGGAACCGTCACAGAACCCAGTAACAGGTTCAGGAAGAAAAACAGGAGGATCGACACTCCCAGAAGGATCATTCCGACGGCTATGGGACGTTTCATTTCAGCAATTCATAGAAGACCGGCTGATAATCGTCCGGCAGCAGTTCGGGATGAAAGATGTGTATGA
>JAFXPV010000117.1 GCA_017527625.1 Bacteroidales bacterium
CTCAGTCTGAGGATCGGCAGGGGTGAAGCGGCGCTCGACAGCCCAGATGGACTTGATCTCGTCGATGCTCTTCCAGTAGCCGACGGCAAGGCCTGCGAGGAATGCTGCGCCAAGGCCGGTGGTCTCGGTAATCTGCGGGCGGATCACGTCGCAGCCGAGGATGTCGCTCTGGAACTGCATCAGCAGGTTGTTGCGGGAAGCACCGCCGTCGACTTTGAGTTCGCACAGCTTCACGCCGCTGTCGCTCTGCATTGCATCCACTATATCCATAGTCTGGAAAGCGATGCCTTCAAGAGCTGCACGGGCGATGTGGGCTGCAGTTGAGCCGCGGGTGATGCCATAGACGCAGCCTTTGGCATACTGGTCCCAGTACGGAGCGCCGAGACCCGTCAGTGCCGGAACGAAATACACGCCGCCGTTGTCGGGAACAGACGCCGCAAGGGCCTCTACCTCGCCGCTGGACTTGATGATGCCCAGACCGTCGCGCAGCCACTGGACCACGCTGCCGGCAACGAAGATACTGCCTTCGAGAGCATAATTCACCTTGTCGCCGATTTTCCAGGCGATGGTGGTCAGCAGGTTGTTGCGGGAGGCGATAGGCTTCTCGCCGGTATTCATAAGCAGGAAGCAGCCGGTGCCGTAGGTATTCTTGACAGCGCCGGGCTCGGTGCACATCTGTCCGAAGAGGGCGGACTGCTGGTCGCCTGCGATGCCTGCGATAGGCACGTTGCCGGCCAGCACGCTGGTGCTGGTATGGCCGTAGACCTCGGAGCAAGACTTAACCTGAGGCATCATCGACTCGGGAACTCCCAGCAGATCGAGCAGATCCTTGTCCCACTTCAGGGTGTGGATGTTGAAGAGCATCGTGCGGGAAGCGTTGGTCACGTCAGTCACGTGGACCTTGCCGCCGGTCAGGTTCCAGATGAGCCACGAATCTACGGTTCCGAAACGGAGCTCGCCTCTGTTTGCCTTTTCCCTTGCGCCGGGAACGTTCTCCAGGATCCAGCGGATCTTGGTGCCGCTGAAATATGCATCGATGATGAGGCCGGTCTTCTTGCGGATGAAGTCGGTCTTGCCGGCAATTTTCAGGGAGTCGCAGAAAGCAGATGTCCTGCGGTCCTGCCATACGATGGCGTTATAGACGGGTTCTCCGGTTGCGGCGTCCCACACTATGGTGGTTTCACGCTGGTTGGTGATGCCGATGGCGGCGATGTCGGAAGCTCTCAGACCTTTGGAAGCGATGGCTTCGGCCATAACTCCTGACTGCGACGACCATATTTCCTTGGGGTTGTGCTCAACCCAGCCCGGCTGCGGGAATATTTGGGTGAATTCTTTTTGGGCTACTGAGCAGATTTCGCCTTTTTCGTTGAAAACGAGGGCTCTGGAGCTGCTGGTGCCCTGATCGAGTGCGATAATGTATTTAGACATATAAACTGTATTTAAGACTTGATTCGATAAAGTTATGCATTTTTTGCTAACTTGGGAACCCGATCGGTGATTTTATTTCCAGTAAATACAACATTATGAAAAAGACTTTCCTGCTTCTGCTTGTTCTCGCCGCATTGACGGCCTGCCACAGCCAGGCGCCGCAGTACAGCAATCCTGTCATCAATGAAAACGCTCCTGACCCGACCGTGATCCGCGGTGATGACGGAGCCTTCTACCTCTTCGCGACCCAGCGTCAGGGAAATATCCCCATCTACCGCTCTGACAATCTGGTTGACTGGGAATTTGTCGGTTATGCCTTCGATCCCGAAAACAGACCGAGGCTTGTGGAAGGAGCCGGCTACTGGGCTCCTGACATCCAGAAAGTAGGGGACAGGTATATCCTGTATTTCTCCAACGGAGTGTGGGACGGCCATTGGGAGAGCGGAATCGCCTGTGCCGAATCAGAATCCATCACCGGACCTTACCGTTACGCCCACATCCTCATTCCGTCCCCGGAATCTGGAGTGAGGAACTCGATCGATCAGAACTTTTTCAGCGACGGTGGCAGAAACTATATGGCGTGGGGCAGTTTCTTCGGCATCTATCTGGTTGAACTCAGCGAAGACGGCCGAAGCGTAGCCCAGCCTTTCGACCGCAAGGTCCAGATCGCTGGTGATGCCTATGAGGGCAGCTATATCCACAAGCGTGACGGAAAATACTATCTGTTTGCATCCATCGGCACTTGCTGCGAAGGCTTGAAGAGCCGCTATACCCTGGTGGTCGGCCGCAGCGACAGCCTCGAAGGCCCTTATACTGACAGGCACGGCAATCCTATGCTGGCCAATTTCCACGAAATACTTGTCTCTGGAGACAACTTTGTCCGCGGCCCGGGCCACTGCAGCGAAATCATAACCGACGATGCAGGTCAGGACTGGATACTCTATCACGGCTATGACGCCGACGACCCCGATGCAGGCCGCAAGGCCTGGCTTGACAAAGTCGACTGGGTGGACGGCTGGCCGGTGATGGCAGGAAGCGTACCGCGCTCAGGGGATGCCCCGTACTTCAAACGGTGACGGCGGCTATACTGTAAGCAGTTCGTATTCTCCGCCCCAGAGCTCCAGAAAACGCATAAAATCCGCCCTTGTGACCACCACGCTTGCAGTGTTGTCGCAGGGGTGGAAACTTATTCGTTCTGCTTCCATAAGCTCCGAGTCCAGATAGAACTTCACCCTGTGTCCGTTCTCGAAAAGCTCCTTGGGATCGGCGCCCGACAGGTCCATATCCTCGATCAGACCGAAGGGAGAGACGCTCCCGGGTTTAAGTCCGAGGCAGCGCATCATCCTCTCAGGTGAAGCGAATGAGAGCTTGCCCTGATGCAGGGCGTGTTCCAGGCCGTGGATGTCCATCTGCTTGTGGCACTCGAAACTGATGAGATAGTGGCGGTTGCCCTTGTGGTTGCGCATAAACAGGTTCTTGCAGTGCGTGCATTCGGGAATCTGTCCCCAATAGGAAAGAGCCTCCTCGATCGTGAACAACGGCGGGTGCTCATATATTTCATAGGGGATGCCGTTGCGTGTCAGGAAGTCAAGGACGCGCAGACGCTGGTATTCGCGGTCGAAGAGGTCGCGTAACTTGTCCGTGTCCCTGATGATCTCCCGAAGCTCGGCGAGCCTTGAAGCATTGTCGGATTCGGGTATCCACAGTTTCAGATAGCCACCCTCGGCATATTTCTCCATCAGGTGCTCCAGCGTGCGCTGCCACTGGCCTTCACGGTCCAGCTCAGGATACTTGTTGAAGCCGAACTGGACGGTGCGGCGTATAATCTTCACCGGATCGATGTCCCTGTCGGCTTCGGCGATGATGAGTCCGTAGATGCCGCGGGGCTTGCGGTCGGACGAAGCCCTGTGGTCCTCGGCAGCCTGGGCGATGGTCTCTATCTGCTCAGGGGTGAACCAGCGTTCCAGCTCCTTGTCCGAGCGTATGATGCGGCCTGAAACAATGTGGTGGCGCTCGCGGCCCTCGACCACCCCGGTGTCGTGGTATGCTGCCGCGGCGTATATCATATTCTCGTCTACGTCATAGCGTTTGGCCAGCTCCAGGGCATTTTTGATGACGGTGCGCACGTGCTCTTCTGAGTGGGCGCTGTCGAAGTGTCTGTAACGGGGGATGATCTCTTTTTCTACGTATGCTTCAAGTTCGGGATTTATCATTGCTTCGCGTGGATTTTTCTCAGCAAATATAGTTATATTTGTTGTTCGCGTTCAAAGTATGAAAACAACGAGATTGATATCACTTATTGCAGGCATCCTGGCCGTGTGTCTGCCCGTCTGCGCGCAGAACCAATGGCGTGGCTCCAAGGTGGCGATACTGGGCGATTCCATCAGCGACCCCGTCCGTGTCGGCACGACCGAATGCTGGTGGGAGTTCCTTGCCGAGCTTATGGATATGCAGACCGTCTCTTTCGCCGTCAACGGCAACCAGATGAGCCAGCTGCACGACCAGGCCCTCAAGGTCGACCAGTCGTTCGACGCCATTATCATCCTTGCCGGCACCAATGACTTCTTCCACGACATTCCGATGGGAGAGTGGTTCACCGAGACAGTGGATTCCGTGAACACCAACGGCAGAATGACGCCGAAACTTCACAGGCACTTCAATTTCGACAAGACGACCTTCACAGGCCGCTGCAACATCCTGATGCAGTATCTCAAGACCACATTTCCGACGAAGCAGATAATACTGATGACCCCGCTCCACAGGGCATACGCCCGCTTCAACGCCCGCAACGTGCAGCCCGACGAGATGTATGCCAACTTCCTCGGCCTCTATATTGAGGACTACGCAGCCGCCATCCGCCGCTGCGGCCAGATTTGGAGCGTACCGGTCATCGACCTCTACGGAGAGAGCGGCCTGATGCCGGTGCTCGACGAATATACCCGTTATTTCAACAATGCCGGCACCGACCGTCTGCATCCCGCTGCCGAAGGCCATCTGCGTATGGCCAAAACGATACAGTACCATCTCCTCACATTGCCCAACACTTTTTGATAAATACAATCAATAACACTTAAAGATCAATACTATGGCTAAATTCAGATGCCCCGTATGCGGATATATCCACGAAGGTGACGCCGCTCCCGAAAAATGCCCTCTCTGCGGCGTTCCCGGTTCCAAATTCATCCAGATCGAAGAAACTGAAGACAAACTCGTATTCGTAGACGAGCACGTTCTCGGAGTTGCCAAGGACGTCAAGGATCCTGAAATCCTCAAAGGCCTTCACGACCATTTCAACGGCGAATGCTCAGAAGTCGGTATGTACCTGGCTATGAGCCGTCAGGCAGACCGCGAAGGTTATCCCGAGGTGGCCGACGCTTTCCGTCGCTATGCTTTCGAGGAGGCCGACCACGCCGCCCGTATCGCCGAACTGCTCGGCGAGGTAGTATGGGACACCAAGACCAATCTCGAGAAACGTATGCACGCTGAAGCCGGTGCCTGCGAAGGCAAGAAGCGCATCGCCACACTTGCCAAACAGCAGAATCTCGACGCCATCCACGACACCATCCACGAGATGGCCAAGGATGAGGCCCGTCACGGCAAAGGATTCGAAGGTCTCTACAACAGGTATTTCAAGAAATAACCTGACTGTCCTATGAAAAGATTTCTGATCGTCACCCTTATGACGGTCGTATCTGTCGCTTGCACATCGGTCCGGGAATTCGAGCTGAAGGCTGGAGATTCCGAGCCGATGCGCGGCACATATACAGACTTTATGCTTAAAGGCGAGGCCTTGCTGGCCGACGGCGCCGAGGCATCCGTCTGGTTCCATACCGACGGCAACTGCACAAAAGGATATCAGGTGCTGTTGCACAACGGTCCGATCGACGGCAGCCGCAAGAGCGGTTCACTGGCTTCGGTCAGGAATCTTTATAGGAGTTTGGCCGAAGACGGGCAGTGGTTCCCCTTCGAGATAGCTGTAAGGGGCAGTAACATCTCCGTTACGATAAACGGCACCGAGGTTGTCTGCTACACCGAGCCTGACGCGCCCTACCGCAGCGAAGAGCACAAGGATATGCTGCTGGGCAGCGGCCTTGTGGTTTTCACAGGAGCTGGCGGCTCTGCGTCTTTCAGGGACGTTTCCATAGAATCCCTTCCCCAAGGGCTTCACAACCCTTCTGATTCGCTCCCGCCCGTCGATGAGAGCACCGATGACATCATCCGCCTGCAGCAGATAGATTTCCCTGTAATCGACTACCACGTCCATCTTAAGGGCGACCTTACAGCCGATATGGCACTGGCCAAATCCAAGAACTACGGCATCAACTATGGCATAGGTCCGAACGCATACGGGCCCAAGAAAGAGGGTGAAGGCGGCTCGGGACTGGTGCTGACAAGCGCGCAGGAGATGGAGCAATACTGGCAGAGCGTCAAGGACTGGCCCTTTATGCGTCCGCTGCAGGGTGACGGCCGCAAATGGTCCCGCAGCTTCCCTGCTGAACTGCTCGACAAGTTCGACTATATATTCACCGACGGAATGTACGTCTACGACAGGGGCAGGCTTGTAAGGCTCTGGCATCCCGAGGAAGTGAACATAGACATTCCGGTGCAGAAGTATATGGACCTAATCGTCGACGAGACGGTCCATATCTTTGAGAACGATCCGGCGGACTTCTCTGCCAATCCCTTCTATCTTCCAGGAGTCATCGCCGATGATTTCGACAAGCTCTGGACTGACGAAAGGGTGGACAGGATCCTGAACGTCCTCAAGAAAAACAACATTGCCCTGGAAATCAACTCCAGGTACAAGCTTCCCAGCAAGCGCATCATCCTGAAAGCAAAGGCTATGGGTCTGAAGTTCACCTTTGGCACCAACAACACGGATTCAAATTTCGGCCGACTGGAATACAGCACGCAGATGGTGAGGGAATGCGGCATCAAAGCCGAAGATATGTGGTTCCCGTCAATGTCCACCAGGGCCGAGCGGATGCGGGCACGTGACGCTGCGGGAAAGTAACAGGGACTTGATATGGAAACCGGCATAAACTTCGTCAACGACTTAGCGATAATACTTATCACGGCTGGATTGTGCACAGTCATCTGCCGTGCCCTGAAGCAGCCGCTCATACTCGGCTACATCATCGCCGGTTTCATCATAAGCCCCAACCTCGGCATCTTCGGCATATCCAGCCAGGAGGCCGTAGAACAGTGGTCCGACATCGGTATCATCTTCCTTATGTTCGGTCTCGGACTGGAGTTCAGCTTCAAGAAACTTATGGCTGCAGGCAGCCAGGCCATAGTCACAGCGCTCAGCAAGTTCGTCGGCGTGTTCATCATAGGCTTCCTGATAGGCCAGGCACTTGGATGGACCTCTATGGAAAGCATATTCCTCGCCGGCCTGCTGTCAATGTCGTCGACCGTAGTGGTCATCAAGACCTATGACGATTTCGGGCTGAAGAAAGAGCCTTACGCCGGCATAGTGTTCGGCACGCTGGTGGTCGAGGATATGATAGCCATTATGCTGATGGTGCTGCTGTCGACGCTAGCCGTATCCAACAATTTCTCGGGAGGGGAGATGCTGCTCAACTTCGGCAAGCTGGTCTTCTTCCTGGTGCTGTGGTTCGTCGTAGGCATCTATGTCATACCGACGCTGCTCAAGAGGACGAGCAAGTATCTGAGCGACGAAATCCTGCTCATCATCAGCCTTGGCCTGTGTTTCGGAATGGTATCCCTCGCCACGGCTTCAGGCTTCTCTTCAGCCCTCGGAGCCTTTATGATGGGTTCCATTCTTGCCGAGACCATAGAGAACGAGAAGATTATGAAGCTGATATCCCCGATCAAGGATCTTTTCGGGGCCATCTTCTTCGTATCTGTCGGAATGATGATAGCTCCAGCACAGATCGGCGCCCACTGGTGGGTCATCCTCATCCTTGCGCTGACCGTAGTCGTCACCCACGTACTGTTCGTCACCATCGGCATCATCCTCGCCGGCGGCAACCTACGCAATGCCGTCCATTCGGGCTTCAGCCTCGCCCAGCTGGGTGAGTTCGGCTTCATTATCGCCGGAGTAGGAGTGAGCCTGGGCGTAATGCGAGATTTCATATACCCGGTCATCATAGCTGTTTCGGTGCTTACCATCTTCACTACTCCCTACACCATCAAGCTTGCAGGACCGGTGTACAGATGGCTTCAGCGCATACTTCCTGCAGGCCTGCTCGCGAGAATAGACAGGGCTGACAGCTCGGAGAGGCGTTCGAGGGCTGAAAAGAGCGAATGGAAGAAAGTCATAACCGGCTTTGTGACGAGGGTTCTTATCTATGGGGTCCTGCTCTCGGCCATAATGATATTGTCGGCCACATACCTTGACGGCCTTGTCTCCAAAGTGCTGCCCGAGATTAGTCCCAAACTGCACCAGGCGGTATGCATACTGACCACGCTGCTGGTGATGCTCCCTTTCCTGTTCGGCCTGGTATCAAGACATCACAAGTCACAGACGTCCATACAGAAACTGATGGCCGAGAAGAGGTCGAATTCCTGGCCTCTGGTGGGCCTTGACGTCACGAGGATATTCATCGCGATGGGGTTCATAATGGCAGCCATATCCCATTATGCCAAACTTTCGGGCTGGGTTGTTGTAGTGCTGCTCATAGCGGGCTTCATAATGATTGTCGTGACGCGCAACTTCCTGAAGCGCTACCAGACGCTTGAAAACCGCTTCCTGCAGAATCTCAACGACAAGGAGGAAACTGTCCGCAGGCTGCGTCCGGTGACGGCTTCCGTGAAGCAGAGCCTCGGTTCATACGACGTCCACATCGAAGAGATGACAGTGGCTCAGGAATCATCCTGGGCAGGACGCAGGCTAAAGGATCTGCCCCTGCGCGAGAAATCCGGCGCCAACATCATCAAAATCACCCGTGGGGCAAAGAACTATACCATCCCGGACGGCAACATAGTCATATTCCCCGGAGACAAACTGTTCGCTGTCGGAACCGGAGAGCAGCTCGATGCTATGCAGTCGCTGCTGCGCTCTTCCAACACCGGCTATATCTGCGAGTCGGACAGCTCCTTCAAGGTAGAGCCTGTGACTCTCTCGGAACATTCTTATATGACGGGGCAGAGTCTTCACAATCTCAACCTGCGCAGCTATGGCTGTATGATTATCAGTATGCTCCGCGACGGGCAGTTCGTGACTAACCCCAGGCCCGACACTGTCTTCCGTACAGGTGACACGGTATGGCTTGCGGGCGATGTTGACTCCCTTACCTGGCTTGAAAAGTAATACTATTAACTTACAGATATGAAAAGCATCAAATTAGTCGCAGCGCTGCTTGCAATTATGGCCATCGGAGGCTGTAAGGGCAGCCAGTCCGAAGATTCGGCATCTTACCAGGTGTCGCAAGTCCCTTTCACTGATGTCAAGATTGCCGAGAACAGCTTCTGGGGCGATCGCCTCAAGGCAGCCCGCGAAGTGACAATACCACTCGCCTTCAGCAAATGCGAGTCGGAAGGCCGCTACCGCAATTTCGAGATGGCCGTGACTCCTTCTCCTGACAACCCGCCGAGCGGCTTCCCCTTCGACGATACTGACGTCTACAAGACCATCGAGGGCGCCAGCTACATCCTGCAGACTTATCCCGACAAGAAACTCGAGAGTTACATCGACAGCGTGCTGGACATCGTGGCCGCCGCGCAGGAGCCCGACGGATATCTGTATACCCCGAGGACGATGAATCCCTGGCATCCTCACGCCTGGTCCGGCAGCGAACGCTGGCAGGAGGTGGAAGGCGGAAGTCACGAATTCTACAACCTCGGCCATATGGTTGACGCGGCCTGTGCCCATTATCAGGCTACAGGCAGCACGAAATTCCTCGACATAGCCAAGAGATACGCCGACTGCGTAATTCGTGAAATCGGAACGGGAGAGGGGCAGAAGACCGTCGTGCCCGGCCACCAGATAGCGGAGATGGCTCTTGCAAGGCTGTATGTGCTGACAGGCGAGAAGAAATACCTCGACCAGGCCAAGTATTTCCTTGACTATCGCGGCAAGACCGTCGTAAAGAACCAATACAGCCAGAGCGACATTCCCGTGGTTGACCAGCGCGAAGCCTGGGGCCACGCCGTGCGTGCCGGTTATATGTATTCCGGTATGGCTGACGTCGCAGCCCTGACCGGCGACAAGGCATATGTCAACGCAATTGATTCCATCTGGGACAACATCGTCACCAAGAAATACTACATAACGGGCGGAGTGGGAGCAAGGCATAACGGCGAGGCCTTCGGTGCCGACTACGAACTTCCCAACAAGACTGCCTACAACGAGACCTGCGCCGCCATCGCACAGGTATATCTCAACCAGCGTATGTTTATGCTCCACGGCGACTCCAAATACATCGACTGCCTCGAGCGTACGCTCTACAACGGAGTGATCTGCGGTATGAGCGTCGACGGCGGCAAGTTCTTCTATCCGAACCCCTTGTCGGCCGACAGCGTATACCGTTTCAACTCAGGAAGGACTATGACCCGCCAGCCCTGGTTCGGCTGCGCCTGCTGCCCGAGCAACCTCTGCCGCTTCATCCCTTCAGTTCCCGGCTATGTCTATGGCGTAAAAGGCAAGAACCTGTATGTCAATCTTTTCGCTGAAAATACCGCAGAAGTCCAGATGGACGGAGGCAGCGTGACCCTTTCCCAGAAGACAGATTATCCCTGAAACGGCGATGTTACTATAAAGGTTGAGGACAATAAAACCGGTAAATTCACCGTCAAGGTCCGCATTCCCGGCTGGGTTCGCAACGAAGTTGTTCCCGGCGACCTGTACGAGTATGCCGACGGCCTGACTCCCGGGTGGAGCATCGCAGTCAACGGCAGCCGGCAGAACGCAAAGGTCGGGGACGACGGTTATGTCGCCCTGTCGCGCAACTGGAAGGCCGGCGACGTGATTGCAGTCCATTTCGATATGCCTGTCCGTACAGTTGAAGCCAACCAGAACGTAGAGGACGACCGCGGCAAGATTGCCGTGGAGCGCGGCCCCCTGGTATACTGCGCCGAATGGGCAGACAACGCCGGCAAGAATGTGCACACTACTGCCGTGGGAGGCTCTTCATTCGAAGTGGTTCCCAATTACGGCATCACCAACACCGAAGGTGACGGCAAGGTGTTCAATGTCACAGGGATCAAGGCTTCAAAGGGCCTGGCTCTCATTCCTTACTATGCCTGGAACCATCGCGGAGCCGGCAATATGGAAGTATGGCTCGCTGAATAACGCATCTACAATCCACTAACATAACTGTTATGAAAAGAGTTATCATTCTGGCGGCCTCGCTATTGCTTTCGGCCGCAATGCTGGATGCCCAGACCATAGGCAGGGATGCACGCTATTGCAACCCCCTTCCGATGGAGATAGGGCAGGGAAGTGCCTCCGGAGATGTCAGCGTCTTCAAATGGGAAGGCAAGTATTATATGTTCTGCACCGGCGGCGGCGCCTGGGTTTCCGAGGATATGCTCAACTGGGAATACCACTATGTGGCAGGTGTTCCAGTAGCACCCGATGTATGCCCTTACAACGGCAAGTTCTATATGACCGGAAACAGCAGCAACGTCTGGGTGGCCGACAACCCTCTGGGCCCCTATGAAGTACTTGGACAATGGAAAGGCACACCCGACCGCGAGCACGGCTGGAGCCAGGGTTTTGACCCCCACATCTATGTCGACGAGAACAACCAGCCCTACCTTTTCTGGCCAGGAATGGCCATCAGCGGCATCTATTCCGTAAAGCTCGACCCCAATGACATAACCCAGTTCGTGGGCCCCGTGACCCACCACTTCAGCTTCAATCCCGATCATATCTGGGAGCGCCAGGGCGAGATGAACGAATTCCCCGACGTCGCCTGGATCGAAGGGCCGTGGGTATACAAGCACAACGGGACATACTACCTCCAGTATTCTGCTTCAGGCACTCAATGGAGGACTTATGCCGAGGGTTACTACAAGTCGAAGAACTTGCAGGGACCGTATGAATATGCATCCAACAACCCTCTGCTGCGCCGCACTGACGGCATCGTCACAGGCCCGGCCCACGGAAGTATGGTGACCGGCCCTGACGGCAATATATGGCAGTTCTATACTGTCGTTCTTCGCAGCGGCGGCCGCCGTATCGGTATGGACCGCGTGACGGTCGACAAGGACGGCAATCTGGTCTGCAACGTGACTGACACGCCCCAGTGGGCTCCCGGTGTTGTCAAGGATCCCACCAAGGGAGATTCCGGCTCTATCATCGTGTCAGTAGGCAAGACAAGTATGAGCACTGGACAGGGCTTCCCCGGCGCCGCAAAGGTAGCCTCAAGTTCGAAGCCCGGAAGAGGTCCCGAGTATGCGCTTGACAACTCTACGGCTACGTGGTGGGAACCTGCCGAGGACGACGCGAACCCCACTCTCACGATAAGCCTCTCTCCGGCAGTCGACCGCGACAGGGTGCAGACCTTCCGCATCGACGGCTCCCGCCTGCTGTTCGGCGGCAGCGGCCGCGGATTCTCCGGTTCAGCAGGCCTGCCCGTATTCAAGTACAGGATCGAGGTTTCAATGGACGGTGAGCACTACAGCACAGTCCTCGACCGCTCCGGCAACAGCGTTCCCCGCAACGTGCTTTTCGACGAAATACCACCCGTCGAGTGCCGTTACGTCCGTCTGACGATGCTTGACTGGCCGAAGAACAGCCCGCTGAGCATCCTGGACTTCTCGGTATTCGGAAAGGCCACCGGCTGGTCACCGTCCCAGGTCCCGGTTCCGACACCCAAGAAGATGAATTGACAAAAAAAAAAGGAGGCGCGAGCCTCCTTTTTTATTGCTGAAGACAGATTCTATTTGAACAGAAGCTGTGCGAACTGGTAGAGGCTGCGGCGCCAGGTGTGCCACTCGTGGGCAGTGCCTTCCGAGATGTAACCGACAGCGTTCATTCCGATGCCCCTGAGGTTTTCTGCTGCTTCCATCACTCTGGGGTTCTCCTTGCTTCCGCAGCTCATAAAGACCACTTTGTTCGTCTTCTGGAAGCCCTGTGCTCCCTGGACGTCTTCAACGCTCATCACTCCGCCGCTGAACATACCTACATATGCGAACATCGTAGGGTTGGCAAGTGTGATCCTGCGGGTCTGGCCGCCGCCCATTGACAGACCGGCCATTGCGCGGTGTTTGGCGTCGGCGATAACCCTGTACTCTTTCTCGACCATCGGTATGATATCTGCGAGCAGTACAGTCTGGAAGGCATCGGGACCTGCGGCACGTTGTCCGGGCTGTGCAGGCTGAGCAGGCTGGGCGGGAGCATACTGGCCGACCAGATGGATGTTCTGGCTCTGGCCGTAATCCATTACGACAATGAACGGAACAGCCTTGCCCTCAGCGATCAGGTTGTCGAGAATCTGAGCGGTATGGCCCTGGGCAGACCAGCCCTGCTCATTCTCGGCGTTGCCGTGCTGGAGATAGAGGACGGGATATTTCTTTTTCGTGTTCTTCTGATATTCTGCAGGCAGATAGACATAGCAGTGACGCATACTTTGAGTGGCTTTTGACCAGTAGTATTTCTCTTCGATTGCGCCCTGGGGCACATTCTTTACCTGCCAGATATCCATATCGGCTGAAGGAATCTCTATGCCGCTTCCCCAGCGGCCGGCTCCGAAGAAATAGATGCTGCCGGGATCGGGAACGGAAGCTCCGTCGACATTGAGCTGGTAGTAGTGGAAGCCGACATCCTGAGGAGCAGAAGTGCCGGTCCAAACGCCGTTCTCGTCTTTAGTCATCTCATACCTTACGCCGCCGATGTCGATCTGGACTGAATTGGCCTGAGGGGCGCGGAGCTGCGCGCGGACGGCTCCTTGAGAATTTACCATAGGGTACTGATGTCCCAGCTGGTTGGTAACGTTGGGCTTGAAATCATCAACGGCACCCGCGAATGACGGCTGTACGTTGTTTCTTTGCTGAGCTGACGCGCAGAACGCTGACAGCAACATCGCGAAAAGGAAAACTTTTTTCATTGCTTGGATTGTTTGATTAGGAAACCATACTGTTTTCCAAAGTTACCAATTATTGTATATTTGAGCGTTATTATTTTGTCGTATTTGCAGGATGAAGCAGGAAGTCAACCCCAAGGATACCAGCCGGGCACAGGCATTCGAGCTGTGGATGAAATCACCGGTGCCGATGGTGACGCTGATGAAGACGTTTGATGTGACCCGGCTCCGCAGGATTTGCAGACGGACGGATATGAAGTTCAATATGCTGCTGTGCTGGTGCATAGGACGTGCGGCCAGCAGGATCGACGAGTTTTACCTGCTTCCCTCGCAGGGTAAACTGTACAGGTACGACCGCCTTTGCGTCAACGTTATCGTCAATAACGCCCGGGGCGGCATCAACAACTGCGACATCCCTTACAGCGACGAAGTGGAGCAGTTCGAGCGCGACTACGAATCCCTGACGAGGAGGACCGCTGCGGAATGCAGGGACATCAATGACGATGAAGCCAACATCGTCGGCACGTCGGCAGTCACAGTAACGCAGATCGACTGCATAGTCAATCAATACAGCGGGTTTTTCAACAATCCTTTCCTTGCCTGGGGACGTTACCGCAAGGGATGGTTCAAGACGACCCTGCCAATCTCTTTCCAGTTCCACCACGTTCAGATGGATGGAAGCCAGTCCACCCGGTTCCTGGAAGAACTGCAGAAGACTATACTAAGCTGTCAGGTCAGCCGCAAGGGCGTCTAATTCAGCGCGTGCGGCAGCGGTGACAGCCGAGCGTACGGTGACGATACGATCATAAATGGTGATGTCCTTCATCTGTTCCAGTTCGGCCTTCATCGCTTTTGCGGCCATAGGAGCCCAGGTGCCGTTCTCTACAAGGGCGATGCGGCGGTTGCAGAAGCCTTTGCCCTTGAGGTGATGCAGGAAGTCTGACATCAACGGATGCAGGCCTCCCTCATAGGTGGGGGCTGCCAGCACCATCCGGTCATATCTGAAGGCGCCTTCGATGTTTTCGGCAAGGTCGCTGCGGCTCAGGTCGGCGATTTCCAGCTTGACACCCTTCGCTTCAAGCTTTCCGGCGAGATATTCTGCTGCTTCGGCAGTGTTGCCGTGCAGCGATGCGTATGCGATGAACACGCCTTCGGTCTCGGGTCTGTAGGCGCTCCAGGTGTCGTAGAGGCCCACGTAGTGCCCAAGGTCTTCAGTCAGTATCGGGCCGTGAAGAGGGCAGATGGTTGAAATCTCCAGCCCGGACAGTTTCTTCAGTAGAGCCTGGACCTGGGGACCGAACTTGCCGCAGATATTGATGAAGTAGCGGCGAGCCTCGCAATCCCAGTCTTCATCTTCAGTCTTGCTCAGAGCGCCGAACTTGCCGAAAGCATCGGCGGAGAAAAGTATCTTTTCGGACTCTTCGTAGGCTACGAGCACGTCGGGCCAATGGACCATCGGTGCGGAGAAGAAACGCAATGTGTGGGCTCCAAGGTTCAGTTTGTCACCTTCCTTGACTGTGTCGATGCGGTCCTCGAAGGCCAGGTCGGGATAGAACTGCTTCATAAACTTCGCGGCATTTGCCGAGCAGATGCAGCGGCATTTAGGGTAGGTAGCCATCACTCTGGCAATGCTGCCGCTGTGGTCGGGCTCTGTGTGGAGCACTACTATGCAGTCCGGAGTCCGGTCACCGAGTTTCTCATAAAGGTTGGCCTCCCATTCAGCAGCCTTGCGGCTGTCCACTCCGTCCATTATGGCCACCCTCTCGTCCATTATCACATATGAGTTATAAGCCATTCCCTCAGGAACGATATACTGGCTTTCAAAAAGGTCTATGTCAAGGTCGTCAACGCCGATATACTGCACGCTGCCGTTGCCGATAGTTATTTCTTTCATCTCGTTTATAATTGTTATCGTACAAAAATAATCAAAATTGGCTTCTTCATTTGCTATATTTGCACTAATATGAATACTAAGACTATGAAAAAGACATATCTGTTTGCGGTCATTATCTCTTTGATGGCTGCCATTGCCTTTGTGAGCTCCTGCTCCGGCAAATATTCAACCCTCAAGGTGGTTTCGTACAACATCCGTATGGGAACTGCTGACGACGGCGCCAATTCTTGGGACCTGCGCAAGGAGGCTTCTGTTGCGATGATCGAGGAGCAGCAGCCGGACATCTTCGGACTGCAGGAAGCCTTCGACTTCCAGCGAAAGTACCTGGAAGAAAACTGCCCTCAGTACGGGGCAATCGGTGTCGGCAGGGATGACGGAGTTCTGGACGGAGAGCAGATGTCCATTTTCTACAACAAGGAAAAGTTCAACCTGAAGGACTGGGGCACATACTGGCTGTCCGAGACCCCTGACGAGGTGTCTTTCGGCTGGGATGCCGCGTGCCGCCGCACCGCAACCTGGTGCCTGCTGGAGAGCAAGGACGGCAGAAGGCATTTCTATTACGTCAACACACATCTGGACCACGTTGGCGCCGATGCCCGCCGCAACGGCCTGGCCCTGATAGTGGAGAGGATAGCGAAGATGAACAGGGAAGGCTGGCCTATGGTTCTCACGGGCGACTTCAACGTGCAGCCCGACGATCCCTGCCTGCAGTCTCTGGAAGGAAAGATGCTTTCAGCAAGGGTGACTGCGAAGACTACCGACGACAAAGGTTCTTACAATGCCTGGGGCAAAGAGTCCAAGCCGATAGACTACATCTATTACAGCGGTTTTGCGAAGGCGCTGTCATTCGAGACCCTTGACAGGCAATATGCAGGAAAGCCGTTCATTTCAGACCATTATCCGGTAGTTGCCGTCCTTAAATTCTGACGGCTATGCGGATCAGGCTGACAATACTTCTCGCGGCCGCTCTTGCGGTGTCTTGCTCGCAGCTGCCTGCCGGGCTCAGGACAGACCTTATGCTGGACACTTCGCTTCCGGGCGGAGCTCTCATTCGCTCTTCGAGACCTTCTTTCAGCTGGACCGTGCCGGGCAAAGAAAGCCTTCAGCAGGCATATCAGATAATTCTGTCGGATAACGGCGGCGTGATATGGGACAGCGGCTGGGTGGAGAGCGGAGAGTCTGTGTCCGTGCTTTATGGCGGCACTCCCCTGGAGCCTGCTTCAACATATAGCTGGAAAGTCCGCGTCAAGACCGACGGCAGCAGCCGCAGCGGATGGTCAAAGGCCAGACGCTTCACAACCGCCGACGAGCTCAAGGAGTACGAGACTCCGTGGTATCCTCTGGTGCAGGAACGGCAGAAAGCCGTCAGCATCTCTCAGGTCGTGGATTTCGGGCGGGATGCATTCGGATGGCTTGAACTCACGCTCAGGGCTCCTGCTGACGGGGTGGCTACGGTGCACGTAGGAGAGAGGATCGACAATGGGAGGGTGTGGAGACTTCCCGCAGGCTCCAATTCGTCCGTAAGGTACGCCAAAATCGACGTTCCGGTGTCGAAAGGTATCCACGTATACCCTGTATACTTCGAGCCCGACAGGCGGAATACAGGCCCTTCTGCGGTAAAGCTTCCGCAGGAGGTCGGAGTCGTAATGCCTTTCCGTTACTGCGAAGTGAGCGGAGCGGAGGTCGTCGATGCCCGCAGGATAGCTGTCAGCTATCCCTTCGACAAGGACGCCGCCTCGTTCGAATGTTCCAACGACACGCTCAACCAGATTTGGGACCTCTGCCATTATTCGGTCAAGGCCACGTCTTTCGCCGGCATCTATGTCGACGGAGACCGCGAGAGGATTCCATACGAATATGACGCTCTGATAGCACAGTTGTGCCACTATGCTTCCGACAGTGAATACTCGCTGGCCAGAAGGACGATGGAATTCCTGCTGAAGCAGCCCACCTGGCCGACCGAATGGATCCTGTATGAAGTGCTGCTGGCCTGGAACGACTATATGTTCACGGCTGACCCCAGAGCCATTGCCGCAAACTGGGATATATTGAAAGCCCACGGCCTCGACGCTCTCGTGCAGGAGAACGGATTCGTGAGCACCACCAAAGGCCAGAGCGAAGCCTTCCTGCAGTCCATCAACCGCAACGAAGCCATCCGCGACATCGTCGACTGGCCGCATAGCGGCATCCTCGGCCTGCAGGCCGGACAGGGTGGGGAAGACGACGGCTATGTCTACACTGACTACAATACTGTCGTGAATGCATTATACTACAAAGTCCTGTGCACCCTCGGCAAGATGGCGGCCGTTCTCGGCAGGGACGCCGAGGCCGCTGATTTCAGGGACAGGGCCGACGCATTCGGCAAGGCTTTCAACGAGACCTTCTTCGACAGCCGCAGAGGTATTTATGTCGACGGCACAGGCACTGACCACGCTTCGCTCCACGGCAATATGATGCCGGTGTACTGCGGACTCGTGGAACAGGACAAGTTGCCTTCGGTGGCTGAGTTCATCCAGTCCAGAGGCCTCAGCTGCAGCATTTTCGGAGCCCAGGTGCTGATGGATGCAGTCTATGCCGCCGGTTTGGAAGACTATGGGTTGAGCCTGCTGACGGCCGGAGGCATACGCAGCTGGTACAACACCATCAGGACCGGTTCCACAATCACCATCGAGGCCTGGGACGACAGTTTCAAGCCCAACCAGGACTGGAACCACATCGCCGGAGCGGCCCCCGGCAACATCATACCTTTCCGGTTGATGGGAGTGACCCCGATTGAACCCGGCTTCGCCAAGGTAAGGATTGAGCCCCGCACCGGCTCTCTGCCATACGCCCGCTTGAAGCTTCCCACTGTCAGGGGTACTATCGCCGTTGACGTGGAATCTTCCGGCAGCGGAAAGACCCTGACTGTCACCATACCTGCCAATATGGAAGCGGAGATATGCATCCCGGGCGGGGAAGTGCGCCAAGCCGGCCCCGGAACCCACAAATACAGCTATTCAAGATGAGACAAGCATCTGCGTTCCTCGCGATAATTCTTCTGGCACTCCTTCCTTCCTGCAGGAACGGCGGCAAGGCCGCCCAGGACAGCGGCGTGCTCAAGGTTGACAGTGTTTATTATGCCCACGGCTTCACCATAAAGTACTACAAGGACTGCAAGGTGGTCAGCATCCGCGATCCCTGGGACACCCTCAGGGTCCGCAAGAACTACATCCTGGTGGACAAAGAACGCCATTCGGCCAAGATTCCGTCGGACATTCCCGATGAAGTCAGGGACAATGCCGTCGTTATCCCGGTGCCGGTAGACAGGGCGGTCATCTACACTTCCGTCCACTCCGCGATGGCTGAGCAGCTGGGCTGCATTGACCGCATCTGCGGGGTCTGCGAGCCGGAGTACATAATATCCCCGGAAATCCTCTCGAGAGTTGCCGACGGCCGAATAGCCGACCTAGGAATGTCGACGTCGCCCAACATAGAGAAGATAATCGACTTGGATGCCGAGGTTATAATAGCTTCCCCTTTCGAAAACAGCGGCTATGGCAATGCCGAGAAGATAGGCGTCCCTATAGTGGAGGCGGCGGATTATATGGAGGGACATCCTCTGGGCCGTACTGAATGGGTCCGTTTCTACGGCCTGCTGTTCGGCTGCCGTGACCGTGCAGACTCGCTGTTTTTCGAAACGTGCAGCAAGTATGACCATCTGAAATCGCTGGTAGCGGATATACCGCCGCAGGACAAGCCAACCGTGATTATGGAACGCAAGTATGGAGCCCTGTGGGGCGTTCCGGGAGCCGGCAGTTACGTGGCGCTGTTCCACTCGGACGCCGGGGCCGACTATATCTTCAGCGACCTGCCCGGAACCAGCAGCGTCCAGCTGTCGTTTGAAGAAGTGTTCGAGCGGGCTGCAGACGTTGATTTCTGGCTGCTGAAATACGGCACGAAGAAGCCTTACACCTATTCCGACCTGCGCAGCGAATACAAGCCGTATTCCAATTTCGCCGCATTCAGGAATCACAGGATATATACCTGCAACACTTTGGTTACCACTTACTACGATGACATCACCATCCATCCGGACCAGATCCTTGCTGACCTGATATATATCTACCATCCGGACGTTCTGCCCGGCCATCAGCCTAAATATTACTTCCCGATGGCAGAATGACGGCTGCATTTTTATATTTTTGCACTCCAAACCGAAAAGGATATTTTTTTAAACGATTATAGAATGATCAAAAAAATCTTTTTTGCCGCAGTGCTGTGCCTTGGCATAGCTGCGGCCGCATCAGCCCAGCAGATGCCCCAGATTCCGACCGACCCTCAGGTACGTATCGGCAAACTGGACAACGGGCTGACCTACTACATCCGCCACAATGAAGAACCCAAGGACCAGGCTCATTTCTACATCGCCCAGAAGGTCGGTTCCATCCTCGAGGAAGAGAACCAGCGCGGCCTTGCCCACTTTCTGGAGCATATGTGCTTCAACGGAACGGAGCATTTCCCCGGCAACGGAGTCATCAAGTATCTGGAATCGATAGGCGTCAAGTTCGGAGCTGACCTGAACGCCTACACTTCAATCGACGAGACTGTCTACAACATCGATAACGTGCCCGTGACAGTGCCCGGAGCCATCGATTCCTGCCTGTGGATACTCCACGACTGGGCTGACGGCCTGCTTCTCGAAGGCGACGACATAGACAAGGAGAGAGGCGTGATCCACGAAGAGTGGCGCAGCCGCCAGGACGCGCAGATGCGTATGTACGAACAGATCCTTCCCAAGGTATACCCCAACAACAAATATGGACACCGTATGCCCATCGGTCTGATGGAGATCGTGGACAATTTCCCGTACCAGGCCCTGCGCGACTACTATGAGAAATGGTACCGCCCCGACCAGCAGGGTATCGTCGTTGTCGGCGACATCGATGTGGACCAGATCGAAGCCAAGATCAAGGACATCTTCGGCACCATCGCCACTCCGGTGAACCCGGCTGAACGCTACTACGTTCCTGTTGAGAACAATGCCGAGCCTATCATTGCGATAGCCAAAGACAAGGAGCAGCCTTATTCAATGGCATACATCTTCAAGAAGCACGAACCCATCCCCGCCGAAATGAAGAGCAGCCTTACCTATCTGGTGATGAACTATGCTTTCAGCCTGGCCGACATTATGGTAAGCCAGAGGCTTGACGAACTGATGATGCAGCCCGAACCTCCTTTTATGCAGGCAGCCATCCAGGACGACGACTATTTCCTGTCAAAGACCGAAGGCGCTTACACCGGCATCGTGATCACTTCTGACAAGGATATTGACAAAGGCATTTCAACCATCTACCGCGAGATGCTCCGCGTCGCCCGCAACGGTTTCACCGCTTCTGAGTATGAACGTGCAAAACAGGAATACCTCACCCAGCTGGAGAATGCCTACAACGAGCGTCAGAAAACCAAGAGCATCAACTACTGCAGCGAGTATGTACGCCATTTCATCGACAATGAGCCTATTCCCGGCATAGAGAATGAGTTCGCACTCATCAACCAGCTTGCTCCGAGCGTTCCGGTCGAGGCCGTCAACCAGCTCGTAGCCCAGCTGATGGGAGAGGAGGGCAACCTCGTTGTGGTATGTATGCTTCCTGACAAGGAAGGTCTTCACACTCCCACCGAACAGGAGATAGCAAAGATTCTTGCAGATGTAGAGGCTGAAGACATCGCTCCTTACGAGGACAAAGTCTCTGACGAACCTCTGATCGCCAATCCTCCTGTTGGCGGCAGCATCGTCAAGAGCGAACCTTCCAAATTCGGTTACACCAAATATACTCTGTCCAACGGTGTCGGTTTCTATGTTAAACCCACTGATTTCAAGGCAGACCAGATTCAGATGCGCGCCTTCAGCCACGGCGGAATGTCGCTCTATCCTGAGTCTGACATCATAAACCTGACGGCAGCTGACGAAGTCTTCGGTGTCGGAGGACTTGGCAATTTCAGCGCAACAGACCTTACCAAAGCACTCGCAGGCAAGCAGGTCAGCGTCAATGCACATATTTCCAATCTCGGTGAATCCCTCTCGGGAAGTTCTACCCCGAAAGACTTCGAGACTATGATGCAGCTTGTTTACCTATGCTTCACTGACCGCCGCGAAGACAATGATGCATTCCTTTCATACAAGAGCCGCCTGTACTCATCCCTTGTCAACCAGGAGATGCAGCCTATGTCAGCACTTCAGGACAGTCTGACCAAAGTACTCTACAACGGTCATCCTCGTGCCCACAGGCTTAAAGCGGCCGATGTCGACAAGATCGACTATGCCCGCATTATGCAGATTGCCCGCGAACGTTTCGCGAACGCAGCAGACTTCAATTTCGTATTCACAGGAAACTTCGACGAGCAGACAATGCTTCCGCTCGTTGCGCAGTATCTCGGCGCCCTGCCGACTGCCAGCCAGCGCGAGAAATACGTTGACAACAAGCTGGATATTGTCAAGGGACGCAAAAACAACGTCTTCAGCAAGAAGATGGAAACCCCGATGGCCACAGTCGTAATGCTGGCATCGGGCAAGGCCAAATACAATCTCAAGAACCAGCTGGCAATTGATATCGCCGGTCAGGCCCTCGACATTATCTTCACTGAGGAGATAAGGGAGAAGGAGGGAGGCACCTACGGCGTACAGGTAGTCACCGAATTCTCAGACAAGCCGAAGCCGACTGAGATACTCGAGATTGTCTATCAGACAGATCCTGACAAGCACAACGCCCTGAATGCCCGCATCCTTGAAATCGTGGACGAGTTCTGCAAGACCGGTCCGAGCGAGGAGATTCTCTCCAAGGTGAAGGAATACCTTCTCAAGAGCTATGTCGAGAACCAGAGGAACAACGGCTACTTCAGCGCAGTACTCCAAGAATACATCGAATCCGGTATTGACGACGACACCCAATACAGGCAGACAGTTGAGAGCATCACTTCCGCTGACGTCGCCAAGGCTGTGAAGAAGCTCCTCAAACAGGGTAATTTCAAGACTGTAGTAATGGAAGGCTACAGCGAGTAGCGTTTGAAATATGTCAACTTACATCGACAGTTCGAGCCATCGCAGCTCCTTGGTATCAAGGAGCTGCTTGACGGTTTCGTAGCGGGCCGATGTAGTTACAATTTCGTCATAAGGGAGGCTGCCTTCTGAGAGGGCGGCCTCTATTTTTGCCTTTTCCTCATTCAAAAGCGCCATCTCGGCTTCCAGGCTTTCAAGTTCCCGCTGGTCTTTATATGAGAGACGCTTTTTGCCGCTGTCTGACGCCGCCTTGGGCTTGGCTTTAGGGGCGGCTGCAGGAATGCTCTGGGCTTTGCGCTGCTCCGCCTCATAGTCTTTGATGAAACTGCGGTATTCAGTATATCCGCCCACGAAATCCTTGATAACGCCGTTGCCGCAGAACACCAGCAGGTGGTCGGCGATACGGTCGAGGAAATGACGGTCGTGGGTCACTATTAGCAGCGATCCCTTGAAGTCCAGCAGGTACTCTTCCAGGATGTTGAGGGTGACTATATCCAGGTCGTTCGTCGGCTCGTCGAGGATGAGCATATTGGGCTGCTGCATCAGTATCGTCAGCAGGTAGAGCCTGCGCTTCTCGCCGCCTGAAAGCTTGTAGATCGGGTTGTTCAGCATATCGTGCGGGAAGAGGAACTGGTTGAGCAGGGAAGTGTTGTTCACTGTCTCCAGCACAGTCTGCCCTTCGTCGAATTCCATACCCTGCTGGCTGTAGTAGCCGATCTTCAGGGATGCACCGAGTTCTATGGTGCCCGAAGTGGGCTGCAGGTTGCCGAGCAGCAGATTGATGAAGGTACTCTTGCCGATGCCGTTGGCGCCGACTATGCCGATGCGGTCGTAACGCTGGAATTTGTAGCTGAAATCATCGACGATGCACGCTCCCGGCTTTCCGTCGGGGGCATCAGGGAATCTGAAACTCAGATTGTGGCAGTCGATTATCTTGGTTCCGAGGCGGGTGGAACTCTCCAGGGACTCCATAGACACCTGACGTGTCACATAGGCCTGCGAGGCACGGTCCTTCAGTTCCCAGAAAGCCTGCTTGCGGTACTTTGCCTTGCCCGTACGGGCACAAGGAGTGGCGTGCATCCATTCCAGCTCACGGCGCAGCAGGTTGCGCACGCGGTCGGTCTGGGCGTTGTAGTTGGAGATCCGCTCCTCGCGCTTTTCGAGGAAATTCTCGTAATCGCCTTTGTAGATGTATATCTGCCCGTGGTCGAGCTCCATCACGATGTTGCAGACACGGTCGAGGAAATAACGGTCGTGCGTCACCATAAAAAGGGTGCAGCGCGAACGTTTCAGGTAATTCTCGAGATACTCGATGGCATCGATGTCCAGGTGGTTGGTCGGCTCGTCCAAAATGAGAAAGTCAGCTTCGGCGGCCAGCACCTGGGTGATGGCGACGCGTTTTACTTCACCTCCTGACAGTTCTGCCATCTTCTGTTCTGGTTTCAGGGAGAATTCAGTGAGGATCCTTACTATGCGCCGTTCATATTCATATCTTCCGGCTTCATCGAGACCCTCCATATAAGACTTGCTGCCTTCCGTCACCTGTGACAGCAAAGTAGCTTCAGGGTCAAAGGTATATTCCTGCTCCAGGAAAGCTATGCGTATGTCCTTGAGGAACTTGATCTGCCCTCCGGAATCGGATTTGTCCTTGCCGGCCAGGATCCGCATAAGGGAGGTCTTGCCGGTACCGTTGGGCGCAATCAGAGCAATCTTGTCGCCTTCGTTGACGTTGAAGCCGATATGGTCGAACAGAAGCTTCGGACCGTATGATTTTGAGATACCCTCTATCTGGAGATAAGATGCCATTAATTGAAATAGTGAAGGTTACGACGGCTCATAATGACATATATGATGACCGGGGCGCCGATGAGAGACGTGACGGCGTTGAGGGGTAGGGGACTGGACGCATCGCCCAGCAGGGTGACGAAATTGCACAGCAGCGCCGTAATGGCTCCGGCCAGGATGGTGACAGGCACGAGATGGTTGTGGTTGGAAGAGCCGAGCAGCAGCCTGGCGATGTGAGGAACTGCAAGGCCGATGAATGATATGGGGCCGCAGAAGGCAGTGACGGTGGCTGTCAGAATGCCTGTGCAGATGAGTATGAGCAGCCTTACGGCACGTATCCTCACGCCGAGGTTGCGGGCATAGTCTTCGCCCAGCAGAAGGGCGTTCAGAGGCTTTGTCATCATCAGCGACATAATGAGTCCGACAACCGTAAATGCCACAAACCAAGGCAGTTTGTCGGTCGAAACGCTTGAAAAGTCGCCCATTCCCCACATTACGAACTGATGCACCTTGTCAGCCGAGGCACGGTAATTCAAAATGGAGATGACGGAAGAGGCCAGATAACCTACCATTATGCCTATAATCAGCAACATAACGTTCTTTTTGACCCTTCTTGCGAATATGATTATCACTGCCAGTACGGCAGCGGCGCCGATGAAGGCGGCCACTATGGTCGTCAGATAGCTGGCGCTGGCGAAATATATCATCACGAGGGCGACTCCAAGGTTTGCGCCGTCGCTTATGCCTAGGATCGACGGGCCGGCCAGCGGATTCTTGAAGAAAGTCTGGAGCATAAGACCGCTGATGGCCAGTGCAGCTCCGGAAAGAAGCGCTGTCACCGCCTGGGGAAGCCTGGTCTCGAGGACGATGTAGTTCCAGCTTGTACGGTCGCTGCCGCCGCCGAAAAGGATTGACAGCACGTCACGGAAAGGAATCTTCACCGGGCCGTAGAAAATGTTCGCGGCCAGCAGAGCCAGCAGGACGATGCCGGTCGTTACGTACGTGAGTGTATGGTTGTGACTGCTGCTTGACATAGCTCTACAAAAATACTGAAAATATGGTGATACCGTTTAATTTGATTAAATTTGAGCACTGCAATTGATTTTAACACAATTTATATTATGTTAAATAAGGGATATCGGGAAGACAGCGCACCCTCCTCCGCATACATTCCTCTGGCCGAACGTCTGCGTCCCCGCACGCTTGACGATTATGTCGGTCAGGAGCATCTTGTCGGCGAAGGTTCGGTGCTGCGGCGTATGCTTGTCAGCGGCGATGTCAAGTCCTTTATCCTCTGGGGTCCTCCGGGCGTCGGCAAGACTACCATAGCCAAAATCATTGCGAATACCCTGAGCCGTGAATTCTTCACCCTGTCTGCAGTCAGCAGCGGCGTCAAGGACGTGCGGGATGTCATCGACAAGGCCCGCAGCAGCCGTATGTTCGCCGTACACGGCGCTCCGATACTCTTCATCGACGAGATACACCGTTTCAACAAAGCCCAGCAGGACGCCCTCCTGGGGGCTGTCGAGGACGGAACAGTGGTTCTGATCGGCGCGACTACCGAAAATCCCTCCTTCGAAGTGATAACCCCTCTCCTTTCACGCTGCCAGGTTTATGTGCTTAAATCGCTGGAACACAAGGATTTAGATATATTGCTGGAGCGTGCACTGACAAAGGATGAGATACTCTCGCGCCGAGATATCAGTGTCAAGGAGAAAGAAGCCCTGTTCAGCTTCTGCAACGGCGATGCGCGCAAACTGCTCAACATTCTCGAGCTTGTCAGCTCCACCAATCCTGATGACCCTCTGGTGATTACGGACGAACTGGTGAAATCTTCGCTGCAGCAGAACATCGCCCTTTACGACAAGAACGGAGAGCAGCACTATGACATCATCAGCGCATTTATCAAGAGTATGCGCGGCAGCGACCCCAACGGAGCCATCTACTGGATGGCAAGGATGCTGGCCGGAGGCGAAGATCCGCTTTTCATTGCCAGACGTATGGTGATCCTGGCAGCCGAGGACGTCGGCCTTGCCAACCCCAATGCCCTGCTACTTGCCAACGCCTGCTTCGACACCGTCCATAAGGTCGGTATGCCGGAAGCCCGCATCCCGCTTGCGGAGTGCTGCATCTATCTGGCCACCTCGCCGAAGAGCAATGCGGCCTATATGGCTATCGACAGTGCCTTGGCGCAGGTCAACTCGACTTCTGACGCCCCTCCGGTGCCGCTTCACCTTCGCAATGCTCCCACCCGGCTTATGAAGGACCTCGGTTATTCCAAGGATTACAAATATGCACACGATTACGAGGGCAACTTCGTAGACCAGGAATTCCTCCCCGACGCATTGAAGGGCACCAAATTCTACGAACCCGGCAGCAACAAGCACGAGGATGCGATCCGCGCCCGTCTGGCTGCCCTCTGGAAGAAATACAACTACTGACGATGAGCCGCAAGAAAAAAGACAAGCCGCTGCTTGAGAACATAGTTATTGAAGACGTCGCCGCCGAAGGCAATGCGCTGGCGCATTATAACGGCAAAGTGCTGTTCGTGCCCGGTATGGTCCCGGGCGATGTCGTGGACGTGCAGGTGCGTCGTGAGCGCAAGGGCTACATCGACGGTTACGCAACCCGTCTGGTCAAGCCTTCTGAGCACCGCATCGAGCCGGTGTGCGAACATTTCGGGACGTGCGGCGGCTGCAAGTGGCAGTGCCTCCCCTATGCTCTGCAACTCGAGGCCAAGCAGCGTCAGGCGGTCGACCAGCTCACACGGATTGGTCATCTGCAATTGCCTGACATCTCCCCTATTATCGGCTCCGATTTGCAGTATTACTACAGAAATAAGCTGGAATTCACATTTTCCAACCGCAGGTGGATTCTGCCCGGAGAAGACCCGGATTCCCTCACTGACGTCGAGCGCCTGGGCCTCGGCTTCCACATAAGCGGCTTCTTCGACAAGGTGCTTGATTTGAAGCGCTGCCACCTGATGGCCGAGCCCTGCAATGAGATACGCAACTTCATCCGCAGCTATGCCGTCGAAAACAGCCTCTCCTTCTTCGACCTGAGGGCTCAGACAGGCTTCCTGAGGAATCTCATACTACGGGAGGCTTCGACCGGGGAAATTATGCTTACAGTGGTTTTCGGCCCGGACGCAGCTGTTGACACTGATAATGTAACCAGGCTTCTCGAAGCGGTCAGCAACCGTTTTGGTCAGATAACCTCGCTCAACTATGTGGTCAATCCCAAACCGAATGATACTATCGGCGATCTTGACATACTCACCTTCAGCGGCCGCGACTGCATATACGAGCAGATGGGCGGACTGAAGTTCAAGATCGGCCCCAAATCATTCTATCAGACCAACAGCGCACAGGCCTTCAAACTCTATTCCGTTGTTAAGAGTTTCGCTTCAAGTGATGTAGGACAAAATCCTGTGATATATGACCTTTACACAGGCACTGGAACTATAGCCCTCTTCCTTTCTTCTATCGCTTCAAAGGTAGTTGGAATCGAGTATGTGCCGGAGGCGATCGAAGATGCAAAAGTGAACGCCCAAGTTAACGGCATCGACAATTGTTCCTTCTATGCAGGCGATATGAAGGACGTCCTCAATGCCGGTTTCATTGAAGCCAACGGCCGGCCGGACCTGATCGTGCTCGATCCGCCCCGTGCAGGCATACACCCCTCCGTGGCCCAGGTCATACTGGACACCTCCCCTTCCGTCATCATTTATGTCAGCTGCAACCCCGCGTCACAAGCCCGTGACCTGGCAGTCCTGTGTCAGAAATACGACATCGCGGCCGTGCAGCCGGTCGATATGTTCCCCCAAACCCAGCACGTTGAAAATGTTGTCAAGTTGTTGTTAAAGTAAGATGAGTGAATTTGCTAACATAGAGAATACTACCATTTGCGCTTGCGCCACAGGTAACAGTTCCGGCGCAATCGCTGTCATCCGTATGAGCGGTCCTCAGACTATGGAAATCCTCTCGAAGGTTTTCAAGCCGAAAAAGGATATCGACCTGATGACTGCACCTGGTTATTCACTTCTTTACGGCAACGTAATGAAGACAGACGGAACCCCTTTGGATGATGTCCTTGTGAGCATTTTCAGGGCGCCCCACTCCTACACCGGCGAAGACTCGGCAGAGATTTCCTGCCACGGGTCCCACTATATCGTCAGAGAGCTGCTGGCGATGCTGACGGAAGTCGGAGCCAAGTACGCACAAGGTGGCGATTTCACCAAGCGTGCCTTCCTTAACGGAAAGATGGACCTTGCTCAGGCTGAGGCAGTATGCGACCTTATCTCAAGCGAAACTGAAGCTGCACACGCAGTTGCGATGCAGCAGATGCGAGGCGGTTTCTCAAAGGAACTTGAAGCTATGCGCACCAACCTGCTGCAGATAGTCTCCCTTCTTGAACTCGAACTCGACTTCAGCGACGAAGATGTTCAGTTTGCCGACCGCAAGGAACTCCAGAAACTGCTCGACGACTCCTGCTCGCAGATCAACTCTCTTATATCAAGTTTCAAGTTGGGTAATGCCATCAAAAGCGGTGTGCCAGTGGCGATTGTAGGAGCCACAAATACAGGCAAAAGCACCCTGCTCAATGCCTTGCTCCGCGAAGACAGAGCCATAGTGTCTTCGATAGCCGGCACAACCCGTGATACTATCGAGGACGTGATGAATCTCGACGGCGTCCTCTTCCGCTTTATTGACACCGCTGGCATCAGGGCCACGTTAGAAGCCATAGAGAAGATGGGCATCGAGCGCACCTACTACAAGATCCGGCAGGCCTCGATAGTCCTGATGATGCTGGACAGCACCGATCCAGATGGATTCGAGGAGTCCATAACCAGCTTAAGCAAGAAGATAAATAACAGCGAGCAAACCCTTTATATCCTGCTTAATAAGTGCGATAAAAGCTCAATGCTTCAAGGCTCTGACACATCAAAGTTCGACGCCAGTGCCCTTGTCGAGCAGGTCCGTGTCATCGCATCGGCCGCCGGCCTCTCTCCTGCCGCCATCCTCCCCATCTCCGCCAAGCAGAGAGTCGGCCTTGATGTCCTCGAGTCAATGCTGGTTGCCAGCCAGAAGACCCTGAGCGCCCCCGGCGATATGATCCTTGTCAGCAATATGCGCCACTACTCGGCCCTCAAAGATGCCTACAACGCCCTTCTGCGGGCCAACGTCGCCCTAGGCGAAAAAGTCCCCACCGACCTCGTCGCCCAGGACATCCGCGAAGCCCTCTACTCCATCGGCACCATCGTCGGCGCCGTCTCCACCGACGAAATATTAGGGAACATATTCAAGAATTTCTGCATCGGAAAATAATTGCTGTAATGCATTGTATATCAATCACTTGCGTAGTTATGCAAGTGCCGTTTTAAGTTCCAATTTCACCCAAAATTTGCAATCGTTTTCCGATAATAATATAGCGATTAACAATATATTTCTCACTTACCAATTGAACCTATACTGAAAATGTTGCCTAACATTTCTGCGGTATTGGTTTTCGGTCACTTTTCCCCTGTATAAGGGCAGCATAAAGTCCTGTTTCTTTTCGTGTCAAATCGCTCTGTTCTCCTTCCTAACGATTAGATTAGCCGCAGTGCTTCTCAGCAGCATCTTCTGTCACTATTGCTGCAAAAATGTGCTATGTTATTTGGTTGAATTCAAAAACCAAATATCA
>JAFXPV010000118.1 GCA_017527625.1 Bacteroidales bacterium
AAACAAATCTGAAGTAATATGTTCCGCTCGTATTTTATCACTTTACTGGCCTTGATGCCTACCGTATTGTTTTCTTGCGAAAAGGTGGAGGACGTGACTGTCCCCGATACTCCGAAAGAAGAGCAGGGACAGAGTAGTGAAGAGCCCGGCGGCAGCGGCAGCAGCAGTGGCTTGGGCGGTGGCAAGACCCTGGTGGTTTATTACAGCTTCACCGGCAACTGCAGGTCCATCGTCAATGCGCTGACAGCCGGCATCGATGCCGATGTGATGGAGATTCTGCCTGCCGAAGAAGGGCTTGACTATGCGGCCAACAATTACGCCATCGGCAGCAGCCTCATAGCAGCAATCCGAGAGAAACCGAACGCTGCGGCCAGCTATCCCGCCATCAAGCCAGTTACCCGCAATGCGGCCGATTACGAGAACATCATCATTGTGACGCCGCTCTGGTGGAGCAATATGGCTGCCATTATGCAGAGCTACCTGTTCAAGGAGGGTGCAAAGATGAAGGGCAAGAATGTCGGACTCATCGTGTCAAGCCATTCCAGCGGCATAGCTTCGGTGGCTGCAGATGCGAAGCGACTGCTGCCCGGCGTGACGTGGCTCGGCGATGCGCTGTGGATCAACAATAACAACCGTGCGCAGAGCGAGTCCCTTTTGAAAGAATGGTTGATAGGACTGAATATAAAAGAAAATGCAATGCCAAGTGAAATCATAATTTCTGTTTCCGGAAAGACTATGCCGGTGAAGATTGTGGACAATGTGGCTACAAGGGCGCTGGTGGATGCACTCCGCGGGTCGGCCATCACCTACGAGGCCAGTGACTACGGCGGCTTCGAGAAGGTCGGTGCGCTCGGCCGCTCTCTTCCGACAGCCGATTCTCAGATGCAGACGCAGGCCGGCGACGTAGTCCTCTACAATGGCAACCAGATCGTGCTGTTCTACGGCAGCAACTCCTGGAGCTACACCCGCATCGGCAGGATGGAATACGGCACCTTGGATGCACTGAAGTCCTTCCTCAAAGCCGGACAAGGCAAGATAACAGTAACGTTATCGGTCGATTAGGGGTTTGAGTTCAGACTCGAAGATGTCCCTGGCGACGATGCGGTCGGCCATCAGACTTTGCGAAGTCCGGTCTTAAGCAGGATGCCGTCCAGCCAGCGTACGACAGCTGCCTGGACCCTCGAGAGTGGGATGGACAGAAGTTTGTCGATGACGATAGAGATGACGAAGATGGCGACGGACAGCAGCAGAAGGACTCCGATTTCGGCCAGAATGCCGGAAGTCTGGCTGATGTCAGTGTTCGTGACTACAGGCCGCAACACCCGTTCGAGCACCACAGGATTGCGGTGTATGAGATACATAGAGAAGGTTGATGCGGCCACCCAGTTGACGGCCTTGCTCTGGATTTTGATCTTGCCGAACAGCATAAAGGCCAGCACTGCAACAATCGTCAGGATGGGTGAGTTGTAGGGATATGCCAGCTGCCAGATGGTGGTGCTGTACCAGGTCCCGTTGAAATGCAGGTGGGTCCAGACAAGCGCGACGCAAAGGCCTATGAAGGCTGTCAGGAGTTTCCAGGTCTTCCACTTGCTCCATTTGTCATAAGTGTCGTGCAGGATGCTGCCCAGGGCGTAGAGGAAGAAGAAGTTGATGATGTTCTTGCCGTCGGTGATGGAGCCGTCCACGCCGTTGTACCCGGCGTAGAGCGATATTGCTCCGCAAACGAGCAGCAGCACCAGCTTGTTGCGCTTCGGGTCGGCCTCGAAGAACTTGTTGGCCATCGGAGCGAGCAGATAGAGCCACATATATGTCCGCAGGAACCAGTAGGGGCTCTTGGTGACAGCCTGGAAGCTGGGCAGGACAAGCTGCCATTTCTCGGCGGCAGTAAGCCCTTCTTTGAGAATCAGGTTGTCGACAAGCACTATGGGCACATAGTACACAAGGCTCAGGAGCAGCAGGCGCACAAAACCTTTGGTGGAGGTCTTTATGCCGAAGTAGCCGCTTATCAGCACGAAGAGGATGACGCCGGTGTGGATGGCCAGCTGGAAGGACTGCCAGAAGGGCACATCCCGGTGGGCACGTGCGACGATGAAGAAGATGAGGTGGTAGAAGATGATCATGAACATGCTGAATATGCGCAGCAGTTCATAATTGCTCTGACGGACTTGAGATTGTTGCATAACGGGACTTTGTGCCGGGAACGGTAGCTGTTGCTTTATGCAAAAATAGATGCTTTGGCTGATTTAATCAATAGCGGCCACTGATTGACCTGGCCATCTTCGCTACGATCAGATCAAAGCCTGGATGGGCGATTATGAAATCTGGGATTAATTCGTATATTTAGATTATGAAATATATAGTAAAGACATTCCTGACGGCTTTGCTGGTGGCGTTTGCCACCTGCACTGCCTGCGGACAGAACAGCAACAAAATGAATCAGAAAGCAATTGTAATATTTTTCTCACACGCAGGTGACAACTATTCGGTAGGAAATATCGAGGTAGGCAATACCAAGATAGTGGCAGACTATATAAGCGAAATAACCGGGGCAAAGCAGTTCGAGATCGTCACTCACAAGTACGACGGTATGGCTTACAGCGCACTCATCAAACTGGCCCAGGAAGAGACAAGGAAAGGTGAACTGCCCGAGTATGAAGGAGACGTGGACCTGAGCGGCTACGACACCGTTTTCATTGGCGGCCCCATCTGGTGGGGCACCTACCCGCAGGTGATGTTCACCTTCTTCAAGAAGCACGCTTCCGACCTGAAAGGCAAGGCCGTCATCCCGTTCACTACCCACGAGGGCAGCGGGCTCGTATCAACGGTCCAGGACGTAAAGAAAGCCTTCCCTGGAGCTGCAGTGAAGGATGGCTTCAGCATCTACGGCCACGACGTGCGCACAGGCAAGGCCAAGGTCGAGAAGTGGCTGAAGGGACTCGGCTGGTAGATTCTTCTTTGCAGATAATGTAAACAGGCCTTGAACTGTCATCCAATGCCGAGCGTATCGCC
>JAFXPV010000119.1 GCA_017527625.1 Bacteroidales bacterium
AACAGGTTCAGGAAGAAAAACAGGAGGATCGACACTCCCAGAAGGATCATTCCGACGGCTATGGGACGTTTCATTTCAGCAATTCATAGAAGACCGGCTGATAATCGTCCGGCAGCAGTTCGGGATGAAAGATGTGTATGAGGTCGGACAGCACCACGTCGGGCTGCACCGGCATATTTTCATAAAACGGTTTGCGGCTCATATTGCAATAGATGACACCCTTGTTCTTGAAAGCGCCCAGGTCGGCGTAGCGCGCATCTTCAGCTTTCAGGGCGTCGTAGGAGAAATCACCGTTGAAGCTGTTGACGATGCGCCAGTACTTAGCGCCGGCCGTCTGGCTGTAGACAGTTTCGAAATCGAGGTTCAGGCCTCCGGAGCTCTTGTCTTCCGGCAGGAAGTATTCACCGCCAGCATCGCGGAATATCTGAGCCAGGAAACTGCGGCCGCCGCCTACATACCAGTTGCCGCCGTGCAGCTCGCCGCTGAGCACGACCGGACGGCCCTGCGTTGCCGCCGCCTTGTCCTTCAGCTCATTGTAGCGCCGCTCTATGCCTGCGAAAATCTCATTGGCTTTCTCCTCCTGCCCGGTCAGCAGTCCTATGAACTTGATCCACTCGGCCTGGCCGAGAGGAGTTGTCTCCTGATAGCCGAGATGCGGCACAAGAGGGATATCCATCCCCCTGAGGGCTTCATAGCCTCCGCGCTTGAACGGAGAGATGAGTATCAGGTCAGGGTCGAGGCCGATGATGACCTCGTTGTCGAAATTGCCTTCAATGCCTATCCTCTTGATACGGCCGTCATCAAGACGTCCCTTGACATCGGTGTTGAAGAGATGCCGGGTGCTTGTGATGCCCGCCACACGGTCCAGTTCATCCATACAGATGAAGTTCGACAGCTGGAGCGAAGTCATACAGACCACACGCTTCACGGGCACTTCAATGACCGAATAGCCGTCAGGGACACGGGCGGGTTTGCGTCCGTCTTTCACCAGAAGGTAGTGGAAACTCTGGCTCTCCTCCCTCAGCGGGTCCTGGATATCCACCAGGCAGCCGTCATCGGTGTACGTCACCCTGAAGCCTTCGGCATATACCGGTTTCACGGCGCCTTCCCTGCCCTCGACGGGGCTGGCTGCCTTGCGGTGCGAGCCGCCCCGGCAGGCTGGAGCCAGGATCAGGACGGCAAGCAGTGTGATTATGGAAAAAAGTTTTTTCATATCAGTTCCAAAGATACAAAATATCGGCCTCACCCCAGTATAGATGGGTGTACCCGGCAATTACGTTTTTATAGCGATACAAAGACGTGGGGACCTGTTCTCCCGCCGCATTGTACTGAGTGACGACTGACGGCAGGGCGTCGGGAGCGGTCAGCGACGAATAGTGGAACTCGTGGCCCTTCCACACGCGTTCAGAGGCATCCACCAGTCGGCGGTATCCCATATGCAGCCTGGCTCCTTCCATCGTAGCAGAAAACGGCAGCACTCCGCACATCGGAGCAGGACCGCTTTCCAGGCCTTCGATAGCCTGCGAAAGCCATATCATTCCGCCGCATTCCGCAAGTATGTGTCCTCCGGCATCTGCATATTCACGCACCTGACGTTTCAGGCCTTCCTGTTCTGCAAGTTCTTTTGCATACAGTTCGGGATAGCCTCCCGGGAAATATACCAGGTCCGCTTCGGGAAGAGGGTCACCGGCCAGAGGACTGAAGAAGCTCAGCTGTCCGGCCTGGGCAAGCCGTGAGAGATTCTCACGGTATATGAAATTGAAAGCCGCATCGCGGGCCACGGCGATACGCAACGGGCGTCCGGCGGCAATGGGGGCTGCGGGCTCGGCGGCAGGGAAGGCTGAGTCAGTGCCGGTGAGCCGCAGCAGCTGCGCCAGGTCTACGTAACGCTCCACTATCTCTGCCGCCTTGGCGCAGCGATGCCTCATTTCATTGTCATCAGCCAGCTGCAGGCCGAGGTGGCGGGAAGGTATCTCCAGCTCCGGAAGACGGGGCAACGCGCCGAGGCAAGGCAGCCCCGCATCTTCTGCAGCCTGCCTCAGCAGCCGCTCGTGACGCGACGACCCCACCTGGTTGAACACGACTCCGACGAACTGCAGCCCCGCTCGGAAATGCTTCATCCCCCAGAGCTGTGCCGCCAGAGTATAGGATGTCGAGCGGGCGCCGGCCACCAGCACGACCGGGGTTGCGGTCAGCTGGGCTATGGCTGCGCTGCTGCCCGACGAACGGTCATAGCCGTCGTATAGTCCCATCACCCCTTCGGTCACACACACATCGGCATCTGCACCATAGCGGGCGTACAAGTCTCTCACGTGATTCTCGGACGAAAGCCAGGTGTCGAGGTTGACGGATGTGCTGCCCGTGGCAGCCTCGTGGAAGCGGGTGTCGATGTAGTCAGGCCCGCACTTGAAGGGCTGGACCTTGAGTCCGCGGTCGCTGAGCGCGCGCAGTATGCCCATCGTCAGCGTGGTCTTGCCGCCTCCCGACGAGAGTGCACCTATGAGGAAACGGGATTTCATTGCAGTTTATTCAACATCCATAGCACGGATGATATCGAAGCAGAAGCCCTTGGACAGTTCAACGCCTTTTTCTACCGTGCCGGTCTTGCAATCGTAGATATAGATGGTCGGGTTGGTTTCTTCCGCCTCAGCCTCTACTTCACCACCGACACCGATATATGCCTTGCCATTGACCACAACGCTGCGCTGAGAGAAGCGGCCTCCGCAGTACTGCAGATTCTGTCCGTTGTATTTCACACGCTCGCGGACACCTGTTGAAAGGTCGATGACAGAATAGAAATGGCTCTTGCTGTCTATCTTTGTGCCGAGCGCTTCGTCACGTGAATAGCTGAGAGCCTTGCCGTTGCCAAGGTACTGGATGGTCAGAAGCTTGCCTTCGGGATTCGGGAAACCGTTCCAGCTGGCGTCAAAGGTCTTCGAACCCGCAGGAATACGGCGGAGAACGCCCATCTCCTTACCGTCGATGGTCTTGAGACCTGCGACATACATATTGTCGTCGTCATCATACATAATCATACTCTGCATCAGCTCGCCATAGGCACTTCCGGCTGTTTCTTCCATCACGTCGAAGGGAACCGCAGTGTCGGATTCGACCTTCATTGTTTCAGGGTTGATGATTGCGATATGGGTGACGCTGGTGGCGGCTTCGCTCATTCCTGCCTCAGGCTTTACAATGTAGAAGTAATAGAGTTTGGCGTCGCTCTCCCGATATGTCAGAAGACCGGTTGTAGAGAATCCTGAATATCCTTCCGGAAGGCTGATGTCGAAGGTTCCTTCCGACTGGATTGCGAGATTTGACTCAGAAAGCTTTGACCAGACGATTTTGGTGGCTTTGTCAACCGTACCTATGACAACAAGGGT
>JAFXPV010000120.1 GCA_017527625.1 Bacteroidales bacterium
CGCCGCCCGGGAGCGACGCTGTCTGAGCCACGTTAGGGCTGGACTGAGTCTAAGACAGGCAAGTCATTGCCTGTAGAAGACGAAGGACAGCACTAAAAGGGCGAGTTCGTCGCGACAGGCGGACGAAGCGAAATCCGCCGCCCGAGCGCAGCTCTGCGCCCGCAGGCGTTGGTCCCTGCAGTCGCGGTAACAATCATAACGAGGATTTCCGACTATTGGCTTTTCTGCCGACATTTGCGTATCTTTGTTTTTATGTACCTCAAGCGGATCAGCCTCACCAATTTCAAGAACATCCCGGAAGCTCAGATCGAGTTCTCCGAGGGGCTGAACTGCATCAACGGGAACAACGGACAGGGCAAGACGAACCTGCTGGACGCCATCTACTACCTGTCGATGACCAAGAGCTATTTCGACGCTGCCGACCGCTTCACTTTCAGGCACGGGGAGCAGACAGCCTCGGTGCAGGGCACCTATGTGAGCGCCGACGGCACTGAAGAGACCATCACAGTCCTGCTCACCAAAGACGGTCCCAAGCAGGTGCGCCGGGGCAAGAAGCAGTACGCCCGTTTCTCAGACCACATCGGACTGATCCCGATAGTGATGTCGTCCCCCACCGACACCGCCCTGGTGAACGATGCGGGCAGCGAGCGTCGCCGCTTCGTCAATATGTTCCTGTCGCAGACCGACAAGGCATACCTGCGCAACCTGCAGGACTACAACCAGCTGCTGATGCAGCGCAACAAGCTGCTCAAGCAGGAAGAAGTGCCGGCCGACCTGCTGGACGTCTTCTCTGCAAGGCTGGCGGAATATGCCGACTACATCTTCCGCAAAAGGGCCGAGCTCTGCGAGAGGCTGACCCCGCTCGTTGGAAGCTACCACAGCCTTCTGTCCGGCGGCAGCGAGGAGATTTCCCTGAAATATGTGTCCGACCTTCACAACGGCTCCCTTGAAGACATCCTGCACAAGGAGGCCGAGAAGGAAAGGATACTTAAATATACTACTGCCGGAGTACACCACGACGACATCCTGCTGCAGCTCGACGGCCATCCGCTGCGCAAATGCGGCTCACAGGGGCAGCAGAAAAGCTTCCTGATCGCGCTGAAACTGGCGCAGTTCACCATTATGCGCGGCAGCTACGCCTTCCCTCCCATCCTGCTGCTCGACGACGTGTTCGACAAGCTGGACTCCGACAGGGTGGCCCAGCTGCTGTCCATCGTCTCAGGCGAGGATTTCGGACAGATATTCATAACCGACAGCAACAAGGTGCGGCTCGGGCGGATCGTGGATTCGCTCGAAAAGGACTGCGCAATGTTCGATGTCGAAGACGGCAGATATACGAGGACTGAGATATGATAAGGCAGCAATCAGTACGGCTGGGAGACATACTCGAAGCGTGCATCCCGCAGAACAGCGCCCTCGGCAAAGGGCTGCTGACCGCAAGGGTGAGCGCCGCCTACCGCCAGGCTGTGGGCAGCCAGGCCGCAGCAGCCACTATGAACATCAGCTTCAGCGACGGCAGCCTGCGCTGCAAGATATCCTCTTCGGTCTACCGTATGCACCTGGCCACGAACCAGGACGCGATACGCAAGGCCATCAACAACATACTCGGCAGAGAAGAAGTCAAATCATTAATCTTTACATAATATGAAAGCCATCATCGACCAAGCCATACCTTACATCAAAGGTGTATTGGAGCCTTATTTCGACGTTGAATACCTGCCCGGCAAGGACATCGACCGCGCCAAGGCTGCGGATGCCGACGTGCTGCTGATCCGCACCCGCACCCACTGCAACGAAGCGCTGCTGTCCGGCAGCAGGGTGAAACTCGTGGCCACCGCAACGATCGGATGCGACCACATCGATATGCCGTGGTGCCGCAGGGCCGGCATAAAGGTGGTCAACGCTCCCGGCTGCAACAGCTCGGCCGTGATGGAATATTTCTATACCGCGATATACAAGCTCGCGGAGATGAAGCACATCGACCTGCTGGGTCAGACCATCGGTGTGGTGGGAGTCGGCCACGTAGGAAGCAAGGTCGCCAATATGGGAGAGCACCTGGGATTCACGGTGCTGCGCAACGACCCTCCCCGTATGGCCGCAGAAGGGCCGAAAGGCTTCGTAGACCTCGACACCCTGCTCCGTAAGTCAGACATCGTCACGATCCACATACCTCTGGAGAACAACCTTGACTTCGCCGGAGACCATTTCTTCGACAGTATGAAGGACGGAGCCATCTTCGTAAACGCTTCCCGCGGCGAAGTCGTAGTCGAGGAGGCCTTCCTGCGCAACCGCAGCCGCTTCGCCGGAGTCGTGATGGACGTGTGGAGGCACGAACCCGACATCACCCCCGCAATGCTTGCGGCAGCCGACATAGCGACACCCCACATCGCGGGCTATTCGATGCAGGGTAAGATCAACGGCACGACAGCCGTTGTACGCGCAACCGGCGAGTTCTTCGACATCCCGGAACTCAAGGCCTTCAGCCTGCCTTCAGCCGAGAAGCCGTTCTCACTGACGAGGTACGACATTATGGCCGACGACGCAGCGCTGCGTTCGGCACCGGAGAACTTCGAATCGCTCAGAAGCCATTACAATTACAGATAGGAAACAAGTTCGTGGCGGAGCGCGTCAGCCGACTCGAAAAGGACGGTCTTGAAACCGAGCCTTTCGGCTGTCGCTATGTTCGCCGGATTGTCGTCGACGAACAGTGACTCCTCAGCCTTGATGCCGTAGCGTTCCAGCAGGATCCTGTAGATACGCTCGTCGGGCTTGATCACTTTTTCTTCCCCGGAAATCACCATACCGTCGAGAAGGCCGAACACCGGATATGACGACTGCACGTAGGTGCGGAACTTCTTGTCGTTCCAGTTGCTGAGGCCGTACAGGGCGTGTCCTGTCTCCTTGAGTTCGCTCACGAGGGCGAACATCCCGGGGATCGTGCCGCGCATCATACGCCACCAGCCCGTGTCGTAGAGCTCGATTTCAGAGGCCCACTGGGGATATTTGCGCTGGAGAATCACTACTTCGCGGCGGAAAGAAGCTCCAGCGTCCATCTTCGCGTTCCATTCAGAGGTACAGATGTTTTCCAGAAACCAGTCGGCCTTGCGCTTGCTGCCGAACACATCATCATACAGATAATGAGGGTTCCAGTCGACAAGGACATTTCCGAAATCCAGAATTATGTTTTTAATCATTTTTTGATAGCTGAACGGGGCATTGCGCAAGCCGCCGAAAAACGCCGCAAAAATATCCTAAATCTATTTATATCAAAAATTTTTATTAGTATATTTGCTACGTTTGACCTTAAAAATTTCATAAAATGCAGAATAAGTTGCAAGAATTGACAGATAAGCTTTACAACGAAGGTTTGTCCAAGGGGAAGCAGCAAGCCGAGCAGCTCCTTGCCGAGGCCGAAGCCAAGGCAGGCAAGATCGTGCAAGACGCTCAGACCCAGGCCGATCAAATCCTAAGCAAAGCCCGTAAGGACGCCGAAGACCTCAAGACGAAAGTGGCCGCCGACGTCAAAATGGCCTCCACGCAGTCCATTTCAGCCCTCAAGCAACAGATTGAAAAGACCCTGATGGCAAAGGTGGTCGGTTCCGAAGTCAAGGACGCCCTCCAGGACGCCAATTTCGTCAAGCCTCTCATCGAGACTGTCATCAAGTCCTTCAATGCAGCCGACATCGCCCCCGCAGGCCTGGACGTCATCCTTCCCGAAAGTATGAAGCAGACTCTCGGCAAGGCGCTTGAATCCGGTCTGGCCAAAGAACTCAAGTCATCAGTCAATATCGATTACGCCAAGAACATCGCCGGCGGCTTCAAGATCGCCCCTAAAGACGGCGGCTACTTCATCAGTTTCGCAGACGGCGACTTCGAGAAAATGTTCAGCGAATACCTCCGTCCTGCAGCAAAGAAGATCCTGTTCTCAGAATAAGCGGCAATGAACAATTATCCCTATATAATTGCGAGCCTGCCGGACTATGTCCTCGACTTTGAGAAAAAGGACTGCGACTACCGTTCCGTAAGGGATGAGATCTATGAATTGCTCGAACCCCTGGACCGCAGGATGGTCGAGTGGATGGAGTATGGCTTCGACGACGCGAACCTCACCCCCCACTTCTACCGTACCTGCCGCAAGTGCAAGAACGAGTTTATCCGCGCCTACTTTGATTTCGACCACAAGGTCCGCACCGAAAAGGTTGCTTTCCTCAAGAAAGAGCCCACAGGTGACTATTTCGACGAGAAGGCCGCGCTGCTCAAGATTTTCGAGAACAAGAACATCCTCGAGAGGGAGCGCGAGCTGGACTTGCTGCTTTGGAACAAGATCGGCGACATCGTCCTCTTCGACGTCCTGGATTTCAACATCATCCTCGCTTTCCTCGCTAAAGCCAACATCATCGCGCGCTGGAACAAGCTCGACCGCACTTCCGGAGAAAAGCTCTTCCGCCAGTTCGTGAATGAGGTCAACGACACGTACAACGCATCGAAAAACAAAAATAATATATGAAAAAGACAACAGGTATAGTTACCGGCATCATCTCGAACCTCGTTACAGTTGAGTTCGACGGCCACGTGGCAGAAAACGAAATCTGCTACATCGACCTCGGTGGTGTCAGACTGATGGCCGAGGTCATCAAGGTAACCGGCAAGAATGCCTTCGTGCAAGTCTTCGAAAGCACCCGCGGCCTGCGTCAGGGCAACAAGGTGGAGTTCGACGGCCATATGCTGGAAGCCACTCTCGGCCCGGGGTTGCTCTCAAGCAGTTACGACGGCTTGCAGAACAACCTTGAGACGATGGAAGATGTATTCCTCAAGCGAGGCGAATACACCTCCCCTCTCGACCACGATAAAATATGGGAATTCACACCGATTGCCTGCCCCGGCGACAAAGTTTTCGCCGCCGACTGGCTGGGCGAAGTAAAAGAAGGCTGGCTGCCTCACAAAATTATGGTGCCTTTCTCCTTCAAGGGCGAATACACCGTCAAGAGCGTAGCCGCTGCCGGAGAGTACAAGATTGACGACACGATCGCAGTCCTCATCGACGCCCAGGGCGACGAAGTCCCCGTGACTATGGTTCAGAAATGGCCCGTCAAGGTCGCTATCGGCGGCTACGTCGACAAGCCCCGTCCCTACCGCATTATGGAGACCGGAGTGCGCACCATCGACACCCTCAATCCCATCGCAGAAGGCGGCACCGGCTTCATCCCCGGCCCCTTCGGCTGCGGCAAGACCGTGCTTCAGCACGCCATCGCCAAGCAGGGTGACGCCGAAGTCATCGTGATGGCCGCCTGCGGCGAGCGTGCCAACGAGGTCGTGGAGATCTTCAAGGAATTCCCCGAGCTGGTGGATCCGCACACAGGCCGTATGCTGATGGAAAGGACAGCCATCATCTGCAACACTTCGAATATGCCTGTGGCAGCCCGCGAGGCTTCCGTATATACTGCAATGACCATCTGCGAGTATTACCGCGCAATGGGTCTGAAAGTGCTGCTGCTGGCCGACTCCACATCACGCTGGGCCCAGGCCCTCAGGGAGATGTCCAACCGTATGGAGGAGCTCCCCGGCGCCGACGCCTTCCCTGTCGACCTTTCAGCCATCATATCCAACTTCTACGCCCGCGCCGGCATCGTCAACCTGCGCAACGGCAAGACCGGTTCCGTGACCTTCATCGGTACGGTATCGCCTGCCGGCGGTAACCTCAAGGAGCCTGTGACCGAATCGACGAAGAAAGCAGCAAGATGCTTCTACGCCCTCGCCCAGGCCCGCGCCGACAGCAAACGCTACCCTGCCGTAGACCCGCTGGATTCATACTCAAAATACCTGGAATACCCCGAGATTGTAGACTACCTCAACGAGAGGGTCGACCCCCACTGGGTTGAAAACGTCTTCAAGGCCAAGAACATAGTACGCCGCGGAAAAGAGATGTCGGAGCAGATCAACATCCTCGGCGACGACGGTGTGCCTATCAGCTACCACGAGGCATTCTGGAAATCGGAACTCATCGACTTCGTCATCCTCCAGCAGGATGCCTTCGACAAGATTGACTGCGTCACCCCTATGGACCGTCAGGAGTTTATGCTGAAGGAAGTGCTGGACATCTGCGAAAAAGAGTTCCACTTCGAAAATTTCGAGGACTGCCGCAACTTCTACAAGGAGCTCATCAACGCCTTCAAGCAGATGAACTACTCAGAATTCAAGAGCGAACAGTTCAACAAGTATCTAGAACAGGTTAAAAAATTATCCGGCAATGGCAACAACTAACGCATACAGGAGAATATACACTCAGCTTGAGGCTATCACCAAAGCTACGGTTACCCTCAAGGCCAGCGGCGTCAGCAATGACGAGCTTGCAACAGTTGCCGGCCGCGCCGCTCAGGTAGTAAAGATAAAGGGCGACCTGATCACCCTCCAGGTGTTCGCCGGTACGGAAGGCATCCCTACCGACGCTGAAGTGGTGTTCCAGGGCGAACCCCCTACCCTCAATGTCAGCGACGAGCTCGCAGGCCGTTTCTTCAACGCATACGGCGAGCCCATCGACGACGGTCCCGCAGTGGAAGGCGAACGCCGCCAGATCGGCGGTCCTTCGGTGAACCCCTACAAGAGGGAGCAGCCGAGCCAGCTCATCCCCACAGGTATTGCGGGCATCGACCTCAACAACACGCTGGTGTCAGGCCAGAAGATCCCGTTCTTCGCCGACCCGGACCAGCCTTACAACCAGGTAATGGCCCAGGTGGCCCTCCGCGCCGACGTCGACAAGATCATCCTCGGCGGTATGGGCCTCAGCAACGACGACTACCTCTACTTCCGCCAGGCCTTCGAGAACGCCGGCGCCCTGAACAGGATCGTCAGCTTCGTGAACACCACCGACGAGCCGCCCGTAGAGCGTCTGCTTATTCCCGATATGGCGCTTACGGCAGCCGAATACTTCGCAGTCGACAAGAACGAGAAAGTGCTCGTGCTCCTCACCGATATGACCCTTTACGCCGACGCCTTGAGTATCGTGTCAAACCGTATGGACCAGATCCCTTCGAAGGACTCTATGCCCGGCTCCCTCTATTCTGACCTTGCGAAAATCTACGAGAAATCCGTGCAGCTGCCCACCGGAGGTTCCATTACCATCATCGCGGTAACCACCCTGAACGACGGTGACATCACCCACGCCATCCCGGACAACACCGGATACATCACCGAGGGTCAGCTGTTCCTGCGTACCGACACCGACACCGGAAAGGTCATCGTCGACCCGTTCCGAAGCCTGTCCCGTCTGAAACAGCTCGTACAGGGCAAAAAGACGCGTGAAGACCACAGCCAGGTGATGAACACTGCCGTCCGTCTGTACGCCGACGCGGCGAACGCCAAGACCAAACTTGAGAACGGTTTCGATCTGAGTGACTACGACCTGCGCTGCCTCGACTACGCCAAGGAATACTCGAACAGGCTTCTCGCAATCGACGTAAACATCTCCATCACAGAGATGCTCGACACCGGTTGGGAGCTGTTCGCAAAATACTTCACCAAGGCCGAGACCGGTCTTCGTGCATCACTCATCGAGAAATATTGGAAAGATAATAAATAGCAGTCATGGCCATAAAGTTCCAATTCAACAAGACTTCCATGAACGAGCTCAACAAGCAGTTGAAGGTTCGTCTGCGGGCCTTGCCTACCCTCAAGAACAAGGAATCTGCTCTGAGGATGATGGCGAAGCAGGCGAAGGACCGCTCCCAGCAGCTCCAGGAAGAATTGGAAGAGGCTTTGCAAAGCTATGGTTATATGTCAGGGTTATGGAACGAATTCGAACCTAACCTGATTACTGTCGACGATGTCATCCTCGAGACAGTGAAAGTGGCCGGAATCAAGACGCCTGAGCTCAAAGAAGTAATCTACAGCGTCAAGGACTTCGACACTTTCGCAAAACCGATGTGGTATACGGATGGCGTCGAGATCCTGAAAAAGCTTGCACAGCTCGGCATCGAGAGCGAGATCCTCATCGAGAAGGCCCGCATCCTCGATTTCCAGCACAAGAAAACGACCCAGAAGGTGA
>JAFXPV010000121.1 GCA_017527625.1 Bacteroidales bacterium
AGCATAATAGCCGCCGCGCACCACATATTCGGTTCCGCTCTGAGGGCCGCGGGGATTCACGGCACCATCCTGCAGCGTGCTGTAAGCATCTTCTGCATAGAAATCCGAGCAGTATTCCATAACGTTGCCGAGCATATTCTTCAGCCCGAACGGATTGGCGGCGACACGCGACGGCTCCTGGGTGCGGTTGCCGCTGTTGGCTGCATACACCACGTTGCTTGCGATGCCGGCGGTATCAGCCTTGAACACACCCTTCAGGAAACCTTCGGCAGAGAACTTCTTGGGATTGCCCCCGAAATAATACGGGTCGGAAGTCCCTCCGCGCGCGGCATATTCCCACTCCGACTCAGTAGGCAGGCGGTATTTGCGGCCAGTCTTGAGCGACAGCCACTGGCAGAACGTCTCGGCCGCATAGTGCGTCATCGTTATGGCGGGGCGCGAACCCATTCCCCATCCCTGGTCAGGAGCGCCGAACGGCGGAGTCGGGCCGCTGACAGCGTCTATGTCCTCGCGGGTATTGTTGGCATAGATTGTCTCGGGAGAGGTTCGCCCTTCGGACATCGTCTCGCCATAGAACGCCCAGAACTGGTCCCAGGTCGTCTCCACTTCTGCCATAAAGAACGGCGACAGTTCCACCCTGCGCTGGGGGCCTTCGTCGTCCTTTCGAAGCGGTTCCCCTGCCGGAGAGCCCATCTCGAATGAGCCGCCGGGAACTGCAATCATCCTGATGGAAGCGGAAGTTCCGGGAATGGTCTCGGTGAAATCTGCAAAGGCGGTCATCTCTCCCCGTGTTTCATATACAGGTCCGGCTGCGGCCGGAACGGTCTTCATACTCTCGTGCTTGTAGTTCGGATCGTAATGGCCGGCGTCCAGATGGCAACTGATGCACTGCAGTTTGTATTTGGCTGCGTTCTCCTCGTAGTAGAGGTGGGCAACGACGGCTTCGTCGCTCACTCCTTCGGGATAGAGATTGGTGTGGCATTTTACGCAGGACTCGTTGTAGACTATCTTCATAGCGTGCTCCATCTCGCCTTTCGCATCCCAGTCTATCTTGTCTTTATTCTTGAGGAGATATGAACAGATGTCCTTGGCGCCCATCTTGGTCTTGGCCAGGAAATGGCGTATCGGCATATCCTCTGGAGGAAGATGGCAGGCGGCGCAGTCTGTCACCGTGCCGGAGCCGTTGCTGTAGTGCATCGACTGCTTCCAGGCTGCGTCGGCATCGGTGTGGACGTGGCACGACATACAGTATTCGTTGGTCGACGTCTTGGCGTATGTATAGTGGAATCCCGCCATAAACGCACAACCGACCACGATTCCGCACAGAAGTGCCGTTATTATCCCCTTTTTCTTAGACATTACTGTTCAATCAGCCGCATCAGATATTGTCCGTACTGGTTCTTAATCATCGGTGCGGCGTCTTCCCTCACCTTGTCGGCATCTATCCAGCCGTTGCGGTACGCTATCTCTTCGAGACAGGCCACCTTAAGCCCCTGCCGCTTCTCGATGACTTCGAAGAAAGTGGAAGCCTCCGCAAGCGAATCGTGGGTGCCGGTGTCGAGCCAGGCGAAGCCGCGACCCAGCAGCTGCACTTTCAGCTTGCCGGCCTCAAGGAAGGCCTGGTTGACGGAGGTAATCTCCAGTTCGCCCCTTGCCGAAGGCTTTACGTTCTCAGCGATGCCTACCACTTCGTTGGGATAGAAATAGAGGCCTACGACGGCATAGTTGCTCTTGGGCTCGGCAGGTTTTTCCTCGATGCCCACGCAGTTGCCGTCCTTGTCGAACTCGGCCACTCCGTAGTGCTGGGGATCGCTCACCCAGTAGCCGAAGATGGTGGCCTTGTCGTTACGCTCGGCCTCCGCCACTGCGGCTGCCAGCTTCGGCGTAAATGAATCGCCGTAGAAGATGTTGTCTCCGAGCACGAGGCAGACGCTGTCGCCGCCGATGAACTCTTTTCCTATGATGAAGGCCTGCGCCAGTCCGTCCGGGCTGGGCTGCTCCGCATACGAAAGATTCACTCCGAAGGCCGAACCGTCGCCGAGAAGGCGCTTGAATCCGGGAAGGTCATAAGGGGTGCTTATGACAAGGATGTCACGGATGCCTGCCATCATCAGCACGCTCAGAGGATAATAGATCATCGGCTTGTCGTAGATGGGAAGCAGCTGCTTGCTGACGCCTTTTGTGATGGGATACAACCTTGTGCCGGAGCCTCCGGCGAGAACGATGCCTTTCATAGGAGTATAATTTTGGTAAATTTAGTTTTTTTCTGCCACAATTCGTAACTTTGAAACGTGTTTTCCAAAATTGTAGAAGCGGTAAATAATGTTGTCTGGAGCCCCGCGCTTGTGGTGCTTCTGATTTTTGCCGGCCTGTTCTTCACCTTCCGCACCCGCTTCGTGCAGGTCAGAAGGCTGGGCCATATGGTCAAGCTTCTTTTCTCAAGACACGACGACGCCCCCCGGGAGGATTACGCCGACACCGGAGACAAGGCCGAAGCTGTCGTTCCCAAGAACAAAGTATCTTCGTTCAGCGCTTTCTGTATGGCTCTTTCCGGCCGTGTGGGTACCGGCAACATTGTCGGCGTAGCCACCGCCCTTGCCCTCGGAGGTCCCGGAGCTGTGTTCTGGATGTGGGTAATAGCCTTCTTCGGTTCTTCTACGGCTTTTGTGGAGTCCACCCTGGCACAGCTCTACCGTTTCCCCCACCATTCAAGTTTCCGCGGAGGTCCGTCCTGCTACATCCAGGAAGGTCTGCACAAACGCTGGATAGGCATTGCGTTCGCTGTCATCTGCATCATCGGCTACGGAATGTTCCTCACCACCGTGCAGGCCAACGGCGCTTCACAGGCTTTCCTGAATTCCTACAACATATCCCCCCTTGCCACAGGCATCGGACTGGCAGTGATTCTGGCGATCGTCATCATCGGAGGAGTAAGGCGCATCGCTGATGTGGCGTCTGTAGTCACGCCCTTTATGGCTCTGAGCTACATCCTGATAGCATTGGTAGTGCTGGCGTGCAATGCCAGGCAGATTCCTTTCCTTCTGGGGCAGATCGTTTCCAACGCTTTCGGCATCAACCCCATTGCAGGAGGAATCATCGGCTCGACCATTATGATGGGCGTCAAGCACGGCATTTTCTCGAACGAGGCCGGACAGGGCGGCGGCGCCATCGTCTCGGCGACCGCCAACACGAAACATCCTGCCCAGCAGGGCCTTGTCCAGGCGTTCTCGGTCTATGTGGACACCCTGCTCGTCTGCACGGCTACTGCGCTGATGATCCTGTCTGCCGGAACTTACAACGTTTTCGACGCCAAGACCGGTGAGATGCTCGTTGCCAACGCCCCCGAACTCGGCAACAATTACGTGAACTTCACCCAGGCTGCAGTTGACTCTGTTTTCGGAGGCTTTGGAAGCCAGTTCGTGACCATCGCCCTCATCTTCTTCGTCTTCACCACCCTGATGGCCTATTACTTCTATTCTGAGACGAGCATCATCTATATCTGCCGAGAGGTGGCCAGGAAGCACAAGAAGCAATACTCCCGCAAGTTGGAGGACTTCTTCATCTGGACTTTCAGAATTATGTTGCTAGCTTCGGTGGTGTTCGGTGCCGTCCGTGAGACTGACGTCATCTGGAAGCTCGGCGACATCGGCGTCGGCCTGATGGCCTGGGTCAACGTCATCGCCATCCTCATCCTCAGTCCGCAGGCCATCCGTGCCCTTAAAGAATACGAGGGCCGCCTCAAGAAATAGAAACGCCAACCCGAAGTCCGGGAAGGCGTCTCAATCGCAATAACACTTAAAAGAATTTATTTCTTGCCACAGCCACAGTTGCAATTGTATTTGCATTTGCTGCAGTCACAGCCGCAATTGCAGCTTTCTTTGCCGCCACTGCAGGAACAGCTGGTCCTGCCGCTTCCGATGCCGACTATCTTCAGCACGAAATAGGCGACGGCTGCTGCTATGATTGCGTATGTGAGTATGGTTTGCATTTTCTATAACAATAATCCTACGTGCCAGAATATGAATGATACTATCCACGCCAGGCCGGTGGTGTAGACCACGCTGAATGCAGCCCACTTGCGGCCGGCCTCCTTCGCAATAGCCGAGATTGCGGCAATGCAGGGGAAGTACAGCAGTATGAACAGCAGGAAGGTGTAGGCTTTCAGCGGAGAGAAGAAGGCATTTCCGTTCTCGTCGGTCACGGACTGCAACTTGGCCTGCAGGCCGGCGGTACCGTCATCTCCCTCGACTTCCTGTGCATCATACAGGACGCCGAGAGACGAAACCACGACTTCCTTGGCCGCCAGACCGGTTGCGAGGCTGACGCCCATCCTCCAGTCGAAGCCCAGCGGCTTGACGACAGGCTCGATGGCGTGGCCGATGCGGCCGATGTATGACTGCTCAGCCTGCTGCGCCGGAGTCATCTCGGTCTTGGGTCTCGGGAAATAGCCAAGTGCCCAGATTA
>JAFXPV010000122.1 GCA_017527625.1 Bacteroidales bacterium
AGCTTCTGAGTTCTGCTTCAAAGAGGGTGACACCTTCTACTATGACTACAAGCAGCTCAAGGACGGCAAGAAGAAAGATCCTAACGGCAAGAAGCTCACCTCAGAGCAGCAGATCGCTTACCTCGAGGAGCTTATCTCCAAATATCCTATCGACTCAATCGAGGACGGCCTCAGCGAGGAAGACTGGGAAGGCTGGGTTAAGCTCACCAAGGCTCTCGGCAGCAAGTGCCAGCTCGTGGGCGACGACCTGTTCGTAACCAACGTGAAGTATCTCCGCAAGGGTATCGAGATGGGTGCCGGCAACTCAATCCTTATCAAGGTTAATCAGATCGGTTCTCTCACCGAGACTCTCGACGCCATCGAGATGGCTCACCGTCACGGCTACACCACCGTTACCAGCCACCGTTCAGGCGAGACTGAGGACACCACCATCGCCGACATCGCCGTTGCTACCAACAGCGGTCAGATCAAGACCGGTTCGCTCAGCCGCACCGACCGTATCTGCAAGTACAACCGCTTGATGAAGATCGAGCAGGAACTTGGCGACAACTCAGTATACGGCTACAAGAGGATCAAATAATTACTGATTCCTTATAATAAGAAAGCCAGGCTCAATGCCTGGCTTTTTTTATGAACACTTTGAAGAACTCAAGCCAACTGTCATCGCCGGCACGGACCAGTTTCTCGGGATGGAACTGCACGGCTACCAAATTGTCGCCTTCGTATGCCTCGACGATGCCGTCTGCGCTGTGGGCAGTTACCTTCAGACCCGGAGCCACGGCTTTGACAGCCTGGTGATGAGACGAATTCACCTCGAGGGAGTCGGTGCCGTAGAGTTTTGCCAGCAGACTCCCGGGCTCAGCAAGAATCTTGTGCACAGTGCCACCGTGCCCCACATTTTCGGGCTTTTGCTCTGCAAGATCCTGATACAGGGAACCGCCGAGCACGACATTCATCAACTGCTCGCCGCGGCATATAGCGAGGATGGGCTTTTTTGAAGCCACGGCAGCCTTGGCAAGGAAGACGTCACTGTCATCTCGGACAGAATTCACATACACAGTCTCGTTCAAGACTGTCTCGCCATACAAAGATGGATCAAGGTCTTCTCCGCCTGAAAAGACAATGCCGTCCAGCATCGCCAGAACAGCTTCAGCCTCTTCCCTGCTGCTCACTGTCGGAATGATCACAGGCACTCCGCCGGCCTTGCTGATGGCCTGGGAATAGTTGGTATTGAGAGAAGACGAGCCTACCCCTTCCGGATTATAAGAAGCGCTGATTCCTATCAGGGGAGCCTTGTGGGAGCAAGCTGCTGCAGCCAGGACTGCAAAGATAAGGACGATTCGTTTCATAGTCAGTGTATTATATTGAGGAACAGGGTCACTACCCCTGTATTGATTATATCGAGGAACATCGCGCCGATTATCGGGACGACGATGAATGGATTGACAGCATAGCGATACTTGAAGCAGACCGCTGACATATTGGCCATAGCGTTGGGAGTGGCGCCAAGGCCGAAGCCGCACAAGCCGCTGACCATTACGGCGCTATCGTAGCTGCGGCCGAGCAGAGGGAAGGCTACGAACGCGGCATAGACAGCCATAAAAGCCACCTGCGCCAGCAGTATCAACGCCAGAGGAAGAGCCAGTGAGGCAAGTTCCCACAACCGCAGGCTGGCCATAGCCATACCGAGGAACAGCTGGAGGCAGATGTCGCCGATGGGCACCACCTCCCCTACGCTCACCTTCGACGACCATTTTGGGAATAGTCCGAAGATGTTTCTCATAGCGCAGGCAGTTAGCAGCGAACCGAAATACGTGGGGAATGTAATGCCGGTAAGAGCAAGCAGCCTGCTCACGCCGGCTCCGAGAGCCATCGCTATCATCAGCAGGCAGGCGCCGATGAGGTAACCCCTGAATGCATCTTCTTTCGACAGCTTCCGCACTTGGCTGGCTGATGCGGAAGCCTCGCCTGCCTCGATGCTGGCAAGCACATTGTCAGAAGCAGACGGCTGCGCAAGATGATGGCGGCGGATGAGCGACTCACCCAGCGGACCGCCGAGAAGTGAACCGGCCACCAGTCCGAAAGTAGCTGCCGCCATTGTGATGGAAGACGCCCCCGTGAGGCCCATCTGCTCCAGCAGCGGCGCAAAGCCGCCGGATGTGCCGTGTCCTCCGCTCATAGGGATGGACCCTGAGGCCATACCGACCAGCGGATCCACACCCAGCCCCTTGGCGATGCCGAGGGAGATGAGATTCTGGGCCACGATGAGCACTGCAACCAGCGCAGTCAGCACCACCAGGGGCCGGCCGCCGCGCCGAAGTTCCTTCAGGTCGCACTGGAAACCGACAGAAGTAAAGAACAGCATCATACAGAGATCCTTCACCGTCCCGTCGAATGAACATTCAACGTCGAAAAGGATATAGAGCAGCAGCGTCAGCACGGACACCAGCAAGCCTCCCGACACTGGAGCCGGGATGCAGTAGCGCTTGAGGAACGCAATCTTCCGCGTAAAGAACATACCCAGCAGCAGGGCGGCCACGCCCAGACCCGCGCTGGCATACATATCCAAAGTGACGACCATCCTGCAAAAACAAAAGAGGAACTTTCAAATTTAATGAAAATTCCTCTTTTGTACCCCGTAGTGGAATCGAACCACTATTTAAAGTTTAGGAAACTTCCGTTCTATCCGTTGAACTAACAGGGCTCGATTCAGTCTGCGGACTGAAAGGTGTCAGAATTACGAATTCTTGACGATAATCTGACGGCCACGATAGTAACCGCACTCAGGGCAAACGCGATGGAACAATACAGTTGCGCCGCAGTTTGAGCAAGTCGTCATTGTAGGGACGATAGCTACATCGTGTGTTCTTCTTTTATCTCTGCGCTGTTTAGAGACTTTTCGTTTAGGATGTGCCATTATTAATGTTTTTTATTTGTTTTGTTCAATAAATCTTTCAAACCGCTGAAAGGTGCATTCCTTTCGGGCGTTTCCTCGGGTTCAAGCTCTTTGAGACGAGCCATCATCTCGGGATTGCACTGCCCTTCAGGATGGACCTTTACTATCGGTATGCTAAGGCAGATGAAGTCGTAGACCGTCTGTCCGAGGTCCAGCTCCGTCTGATCTTCGGGGAGAATCAGAACATTGTCGTCTTCCTCCTCCACTGACTCCGGATCGCTGTCGAAACGCACCACGAGCAACTGCTCCTGGTCGACTTCTATCGGCAGCGGGTCCAGGCATCTGTCACACTCGACGACAACTGTTCCCTTGACCTTACAAAGAACTTCAATCCAACTTCCCTTCTTCTCCTCGTCCACGTGCACATCGCAGTCGACATCTAGCACGAAATCATTGCCGAACTCCTCGAGAAAACCTTTATCAACCTTAAAATCAAAACTCTGAGAGCCCTTGACTGTATTCTTTACGGGTATAATCATCGTGCTCATCGGTGCTAGTCTTGCAAAGTGGGCTGCAAATATAGTAAAATTTTTGAATTTTCTAATCCTGAGCGCGTTTTCTTGCCAAAGCATCGAGAAGTATCTTGCGGATTCGCATTGATTTAGGCGTAATCTCTACAAGTTCGTCTTCCTGGATATACTCCAGAGCCTCTTCGAGACTGAATTTCACCGGAGGAGGAAGCATCACCTTCTCGTCGGTGCCGGCTGCACGCACGTTGGTAAGTTTCTTGGTCTTGCAGACATTCACCACAAGGTCCCTCTCACGGGTATGCTCCCCTATCACCTGGCCCATATACACCTGCTCGCCCGGATCGATGAAGAAGCGGCCGCGGTCCTGGAGCTTGTCCATCGCGTATGCCACTGCTTCGCCGGTCTCGGCAGCCACAAGCGAGCCGTTGACGCGCTTCTCGATGTCACCTTTGTAAGGCTCATAATCTTTGAAGCGGTGCGCTATGATAGCCTCGCCCTGGCTGGCCGTCAGCAGATTGCTGCGCAGACCCATCAGTCCTCGGCTGGGAATGTCGAAATCCAGATGGGTGCGGCCGTCGTGGGACTCCATACGGATCAGTGCGCCCTTGCGGCGGGTCGCCATCTCGATGGCCTTGCCCACGAATTCGTCCGGAACTTCGATGGTCAGGTCCTCGATAGGCTCACAACGCTGTCCGTTGATGGTTTTGTCGAGCACCTTAGGCTGGCCTACCTGCAACTCGAAGCCCTCGCGACGCATTGTCTCGATCAGGATTGAGAGGTGCAGCACGCCACGGCCATAGACTATGAACGAATCTGTGCCTACTCCCGGCTTAACCCTGAGAGCAAGATTCTTCTCCAGTTCACGCTCCAGACGCTCCTTGAGATGGCGGGAGGTGACGAACTTGCCCTCCTGGCCGAAGAACGGTGAATCGTTGATGGTGAAGAGCATACTCATCGTAGGCTCGTCGATGCTGATCGGCTTCAAAGCCTCGGGATTCTCGAAGTCCGCGATGGTGTCGCCGATTTCGAAACCTTCGATGCCTACAACTGCGCAGATGTCGCCGCACTGCACTTCAGCCACCTTTTTTTTCTCAAGCCCTTCGAAGACCATCAGATCCTTGACTTTCTGTTTCTCCACGATGTCGTAGCGTTTGCACAGGGAGATGTTCATTCCGGCCTTGAGGCTGCCTCTTGTGATGCGGCCTATCGCTATACGGCCTACATAGGGCGAATATTCAAGGGAAGATATCAGCAGCTGCACAGTGCCCTCAACCTGTTCGGGAGCAGGAATTTCCTCGAGGATGACATCCAGAAGCGCTGTGATGTCAGTGGTAGGCTTGCGCCAGTCGAGCGACATCCACCCCTGCTTGGCGCTGCCGAAGACAGTGCGGTAGTCGAGTTGCTCGTCAGTGGCGTTGAGCTGGCACATCAGGTCGAAAACCTGCTCGTTGACCTCGTCGGGACGGCAGTTCGGCTTATCGACCTTGTTGATGACTACAATCGGCTTCTTGCCCATCTCGATGGCTTTCTGCAGGACGAAACGGGTCTGCGGCATAGTGCCTTCGAAGGCATCCACGAGCAGCAGAACGCCGTCGGCCATATTCAGCACGCGCTCCACCTCACCGCCGAAATCGGCGTGGCCCGGAGTGTCGATGATGTTGATCTTGGTGTTCTTGTAAGGGACCGAAACGTTCTTGGCGAGGATGGTGATGCCCCTCTCCCGCTCAAGGTCGTTATTGTCGAGGATAAGTGTGCCCAGCTTCTCTGCGTCACGCAGGATTTTGCTCTGCTGTATCATCTTGTCAACCAGCGTAGTCTTGCCGTGGTCGACGTGGGCGATGATTGCTATATTTCTGATATCTTGCATAGGGCCGCAAAATTATATAATTTTGGGGCAATCGAAAAAATTAATTGAAAAGCTATATGAACCCCATTCTCGTCCGTCCTGCAGATATGGTGAGGATAACCACCCCTGCCCTTGCAGAAAAATACATCGAAAGCCAGATTTCAGCACTCAGAGAACAGATCGGCGACAAGAAAGTCCTTCTCGCCCTCTCCGGAGGCGTTGACTCTTCAGTAGTGGCAGC
>JAFXPV010000123.1 GCA_017527625.1 Bacteroidales bacterium
GGGAATCTACCAGAACGTCAGGGATGCTGGCGAGCGTGTCGAACGGCATCCCTTCCAGATGATCTCTTTGTTTCAGGGCGAAACGCAGCAATTCGCCATTCCGCTCTTCTTCCTCCTTCATTTTTTTGACGATATCAATGGAATGGTCTATGTCGTGAATGACCATGATGGCCGTGAGCCGCTGGGCTTGCGCCTTGTTGTGACGCGCCACCGAACCGTTCACGATGAAGGTGAGTGCCACGCCGATGGCGGTACCAATGACGGTAATCAGGAAACGCTCCCAGTCAAACTTTCCAATTTTTGTTTTCTCTTCCATAACGAATACAAAGAGGTGAATTCTAAATAGAAGTGCAACACACTTCAAAAGTCAAAATTAAATAATTGTCTGCAGTATTCCAACGGTGTCCTGTAACCCAGTGACTTACGAGGCCTGTGGTTTAGTTTCCATAGCCAAAACCAAACGATCCTAATGGTTTTAACCGGCATCGGAGAATACCATATCGCCGAGCAGAAGATGGCATACTCGTTGTCCCGATAGGCTGCTTAAAGGAATGATCTCGTCTTTTAGCCCCCTTGCTCTACATCTTGCGTTTTAGTGATGATGTCTGAGCTGCATTGCTCCGCATTTTTGTTTTATCTTTGTTGCGGAGAATAAGCTTAAACAGTATGAAATATCCGTTTGCACTATTATTGGTCATTCCGCTGGCGCTGGCGTGCACCAGGATGGAATATGACACTTCTGACGGGGTGAACCACGAGTTGACGCTGTTTGAGAGACAGCTGACTGTTCCTGTCGGCAGCATAGGACCTGTTACTCTCGAAACCGTTCTTGGCAGCCTCAACAGTATTCCGGTTGTTGGCTCCCTGGTTTCCGAGATGCTGAAGGTAGACGAGCAAGGGTTGTTCTATATGGAAAGTTCAGGGGACATTTTCAAGATGAACGCATATGAGGTGGAGAAGCAGATGGGCGACGCGAGTGTGCCCCAGAGCTGGAATTCCGGCGACCATATGACCTCTCTCGGAGGTGCCGGCATCCTTCTCAGTATGGTGGCGATGCAGCCGATAGGGCAGAAAGTCGACATCACGGTCAGCAATCCCATTTCCAAAAGTGTTGCTGCGACCAGTTCCTCATCATTGTCTTGTGCGGGCAAGGACGTCCCGATCGAGGCCCTGAACAGTTTTACGCTCAGAAGCCGCACGAATGGTGATATATTGATGTCTCTTGACATCCCTCAGGACCAGACGGACGCACTGAACACAATCGAGATGAAAGGACTGACTTTGGAGCTGCCTGCGAATCCTTCTTCCCTGATAAGGGACGAAACCGGCAATCTGTTCTTCACGGTCGGTTACAAATACTCCCACAACATAGTCGTCTCCGATATCTTCAATTTTCCCCTTACGGATCTTCACATCGCAGCGGCCAAACTGCCCATTGGGCAATACAAGTTCAAGAAGTGCGAGATATCGCTCGAGTTGGAGAACAGTCTTCCCCTGCAGGTTGAGGTCAAGGATATCCGTGCAGTCAAGCATCGTGAATCGGAAGACGTCGCACCCGAGGCAGACGATAACATCAAGATCACTTCCGGCTTTACAATCCAGGGCGGCTCCCTTGAAAAGCCGGCCACAACCGAGCTTGCGTTGGCCATCGAAGCTCTTGAGGGAACGATTCCTGATATAGACGGCATCCTTCTCAGCATCGAGCTGAAAGCGCAGCCCGGTTTCACAACGGTTCCTGTCTCTGCGAAGCAGGGCCTCTATATCAAGTCATCATCGGCCAAGCTGACCGGTGGAATAACCATCCCCATAAAGTAAACGACTATGCAAAAGAAAGCTATAATTGTTGCAGTGCTGCTTGCAGCAGCGTTCCCGGCAGTTGCCCAGACTTTCCAGCAGGCGTTGTTTCTGGATGGATACAGGCTCGCCTATCGCTATAATCCCGCCCTGCAGAACGAGGATTCATTCCTGAGCGTGGGACAATTCGTGAACCAGAAGTACAACAATGTCGGAATGGCCAATTTCTTCTTCCCTCGCGAAGGAGAAGTCGTGACCGGTCTCCACTCAAGTGTTTCTGCCGATGAATTCCTGACCGGCCTCAAAAAAGACAATTACACCAAAGGCAACATCAATGTCAACCTGGCCTCCTACGGCTGGCGCAGCGGTGCCGCCTATCATACGGTCGAAGCCAATGTCAGGTCGCAATATTCCATAGGCGCCCCCAAGAGCATCTTCGAGTTTGCAAAATTGGGAAACACAGAAAGCACCTACGATGCAGGCGGGATAGGCATCGGTGAGAATCTCTATGCAGAACTGGCCTATGGCTATTCCTACAAGCTGTCCGACATTGTTTCCGTCGGAGCGCGGGCGAAACTGCTCCTGGGATTCGAAGCGTTGAACTACCGTATGTCAAGTCTTCGAATGTCATTGACCGAAGACCAGTATAAGATAAATATGAGCGCCGAGCTTGACCTCACCAACGGCTGGCGTCAAATCAATGCGGGGGAGAACGGATATCTGAATCTGCTGGCCATTAGCGCAAGAGACCGCCACAGACTGCCTTCCGGCATTGGAATGGCTCTGGACTTCGGCGTGGTCGTACGGCCGCTTGAAGGCCTGACACTGGCAGCTTCGATACTCGATTTGGGCGGAATGCGCTGGTATTATGGCAACGCCGGAACCTCCTGGAATACAATCAGCTTCTCCGGTTTTGACGACCTGTCGGTGGCCGATATCCAAAATGGCGGAATCAAGAAACAGCTGGACGAACTCAAGACAGATTTGATCGACGGTCTGAAACTCTCGCCGGCAGCCAAGAAATCTGCCTGGGAGAAGGCGCCTTTCAATGTAAACCTTGCAGTCAAATATGAATTGCCGTTCTACCGGCAGCTTGCCATTGGCGTGACCGCGAACCATATCGGAGCGCAGGGCCGCTCGTATTCAGAAGTGCGCGGCGTTGTCGGCTGGAATCCTGTCGGATGGTTCGGCATCGCAGCGGGCGCCGGGACCGGAAAACTTGGCCCCGTGTGGAACATTGCCGCCAATGTCGCAGTGAGCAACTTCCGCCTGACACTGGGCCTGAACGATGGTTTCGGAGGTAAGAAGCCCTACACCAGCAACCCCCTCTGGGCAAACTACAAGGTGGTCACAGCAGGCTTGACATACGACCTTTAATAAGTTGGACTATGGCATCAAAAACAGGGACTATACTTGTCGTTGACGACAATCTTGGAATCCGCAGGGCGCTGGAGCTGCTGCTGCCGATGCAATTTGCGCAGGTACGCACCATACCGTCCCCTGCCACTTTGGTGACCGAACTGGAGAAGCTGCGGCCCGATGTGGTGCTGCTGGATATGAATTTCAATACCAGCATCAATACCGGCAACGAAGGACTCTATTGGGCGGCGGAGATCAAGAAGATGGCCCCGGACGTTGAGGTAGTTCTGTTTACTGCATACGCAGACATAGCGCTGGCCGTGGAGGGTATGAAGCGCGGAGCGTTCGACTTCATCGTGAAGCCGTGGGATAACGACAAGCTGATGGAAGTGCTGACTGAAGCGCGTGACAAGGCTGTTAGGGCGCGCAAGAAGGAAGCCCGCCCGGCCGGTGTTGCGGCTGACGGCACCGCTATGTTCTGGGGCGATTCCAGGCAGATGGCTGCCATCCGCAGGACGCTCGACAAGATAGCTCCCACCGATGCGACCGTGCTGATAACCGGAGAGAACGGCACGGGAAAGGATGTGCTGGCAAGGGAGATCCACGCCCGCAGTCTTCGCAGCGCCCGCCAGATGGTGGCTGTTGATGCCGGGGCAATCACGGAAACACTCTTCGAAAGCGAACTTTTCGGTCACGTGAAGGGTGCGTTCACCGACGCCCACGCTGACCACGTAGGCAAGTTCGAACAGGCTCACGGCGGCACACTCTTCCTTGATGAAATCGGCAACATCCCGCTGCACCTTCAGGCGAAGTTGCTGCGTGTCCTCCAGAACCGCAGCGTGGTGCGTGTGGGCGGCAGCCAGGCCATCCCTGTAGACATCCGGCTCATCTGTGCCACCAATATGGATCTCGAGCAGCTGGTGCGGCAAGGACGTTTCCGTGAGGACCTGTATTACCGCATCAACACAGTCCATATCGCGCTGCCGCCGCTCAGGGAGCGCTCAGAAGATATCGTCCCTCTGGCAGAGATGTTCCTGGAAAGGTTTGCTCAGAAATACCACCGGCCTTTGACCGGCATCACTCCCCAGGCCGCAGAATTGCTGAAAGAACAGCGCTGGAGCGGAAATATCCGCGAACTGGGCAACTGCATAGAGAAGGCGGTAATCCTCTCGGAGGGGAATGAACTCACCGCAAAAGACATACAGCTGGACCAGGCCGCCAGGGTGTCCGGGACGTCAGCCAAGCCTGCCAGCGAGGCTGAGGAGGAGAGGCAGGTGCGCGATGCGATGGCCCGCACTCAGGGCAATATCTCGGCTGCCGCCAAGATGCTGGGGGTAAGCCGTCCGACGCTATACGCGAAACTCAAAAAATATGGTTTCTAGCTGGCAGGTAATACTTCTTATCCTGGCCGCCGCAATCATTGCGGCAGTGGCCGCTACGCTTCGCACGAGGCGCAGGGATATCAAGAAAGTGGCCTATATGATGGATGCCCTGGAAGATGGTGAACTTAACTTCCGCTTCAAGGACAACAGCCGCTTCAACCGTACGCTGAACCGCATCCGCACTATCTTTGAGAAGCAGCGGCAGGCCCACGAGCAGGATTCGTGGACCAAGCTGATACGCGTGCTGACCCACGAAATAATGAACACTGTGTCGCCGATCGCCTCTCTCTCCGATGCAATGGCCAAGTCTGTGGACGAAAAAGGCCGCAGCGAGATGGACATCAAGGCAGGGTTGGAAACCATCTCCGACTCTTCGAAGAACCTGATAGATTTCGTGCAGACCTACCGGCAGCTCTCCGGCGTTGCGAAGCCGGTCCGCAAGGCATTGTATCTGCAGGAACTGATGGACAGCGTCATCGGCCTGAACAGCGAATTCGCCGCCAGTTGCGGCGCAAGCTGCAAGTATCGGCCGCAGGAGGATGCCCTGATGATCTATGCCGACGAGGGGCAGATCTCGCAGATCTTCATCAACCTTATCAAAAACGCGCTGCAGGCAGGAGCGAAGCACATCGACATCACGGCCAGGATGGGCAAGGATGACGATGTGATCATCCAGGTGGCCAACGACGGTGAGCCGATACCGGTTGCGGCGCAGGAACAGATCTTCATACCCTTCTACACTACCAAAAAGGAAGGCTCAGGCATAGGCCTGAGCATTTCCCGACAGATTATGCGCAACCATAACGGAAACATTGAACTGTTGAAGAGTGACGAGGGGCAGACGGTATTCCAGCTTGTTTTCCGGTAAACCGGCCCTGTTGTAAAGTGTAAAGCCTGCAAGTGTAAAGAGATGTAAAGTCCTTTACACTTTTGCGGTATTGCTGTCATCTGGTTAATTGCAGATAATCAGCGGGATAGCGGCTTTGGCACGCACGATGTTAAAATACCTGCAAGCAGAAAGATATAATTAGATGTCAAGACAACTTTTCATATGGTTTTTTGGTTTGGTCTTCAGCGCCTGCATACCTTCTATGCAGGCCTGGGGACAGACAATGACGCTCCACGATTGTATGGAGTACGCGATTTCGAACTCGACGAAGGTACGCATCCAGCAGGCTGCGACAGGTGACGCGCAGATTGCCCGCAGGGATGCGGCGCTGGCTTTGTTCACTCCGCAGATCACCGCCCAGACCTACGCATACTACAACTTCGGCCGCAGCATCGACCCGCAGACCAATATATATTTCAACACTACGTCGTTCCATAACAACTACGGGGTGTCGGCAGGCTACGATCTGTTCGACGGTTTCAAGGCTGTCAACAACTACAAGATATCCAAGACGGGGATGCTGATCGCAGACTCGCAGGAGAAGCAGGTGGAGGCCGATATCTGCCTTGCCGTTATGGAGGCCTTTTATAATGTGGTGTACTACAAACGGCTTGTCGATGTCTATGAGGAGCAGGTGGAGGCGGCGCAGCAGTCGCTTGCCAAGGCCCGCCGGCAGGAGGAGCTGGGGCAGAAAGGCCACGCGGACGTGATAGAGATGGAGGCGGATCTGGCAGGCCGGCAGTATGACCTTACGAATACCTACAATATGTACCGCGACCAGAAGATGGTGCTGGCGGATTTGATGTTCTGGCCGGTGGAAGACGAGCTGCAGATCGACACTTCGATGCCTGCCTGGAGACTTGATCCGGTAGCCGGAGAGGCTGTCGTGGATTTCGCTCTCGACAACAACCCGGAGGTGCAGATTGCATCTATGCAGGCCTTGAACGCCCGCAGGGAGCTGAGCACAGCCAAATGGCAGGTGCTGCCCAGCGTCGGAGTCTACGCGGGCTGGAATACAAGTTACTACTCATATGAAGGCTCGGCAACGGCTTCATTCCCCGACCAGTTCCGCAACAACAGCGGTGAATATGTCCAATTGTCGGTTTCAATCCCGATCTGGAACAGGCTCGGCAAGCAGTCCAATATCTCCCGCAAGCAGCACGCCTATGACAAAGCCGCCGCACAGTTGGACCAGAAACGCCGCGACGTGGAGAGCGAAGTACGCCGTGCCATCCAGGACCGCGACGGCGCTGCCACCGCCTACCAGCAGGCCCAGCGCAAGGCCGAGGTGCAGCAGGAGGCCTACAGCCTCAACCTCAAGAAGCTCGAGCAGGGCCTAATCTCCCCGCTTGAATTCCAGACAGCGAACAACAATTACCTCAAGGCCCGCGCCGACGAGATGAACAGCCTCTTCAAATACCTCATCAAGCAGGCTGTGGTCCGCTACTACAACGGAGTTGAATATATCAACCAGTAATTGCACAATTTCTTCCCTTCGCCCTTAACTTTTTGCCACTTTTGCGTCTATAAGGGTGAAGAA
>JAFXPV010000124.1 GCA_017527625.1 Bacteroidales bacterium
GTAACGCTGGGGATCGCTCACCCAGTAGCCGAAGATGGTGGCCTTGTCGTTACGCTCGGCCTCCGCCACTGCTGCGGCCAGCTTAGGCGTAAAGGAATCGCCGTAGAAGATGTTGTCTCCGAGCACAAGGCAGACGCTGTCGCCGCCGATGAACTCTTTCCCTATGATAAAGGCCTGCGCCAGGCCGTCCGGGCTGGGCTGCTCCGCATACGAAAGGTTCACTCCGAAGGCCGAACCGTCGCCGAGAAGGCGCTTGAATCCGGGAAGGTCATAAGGGGTGCTTATGACAAGGATGTCACGGATGCCGGCCATCATCAGCACGCTCAGAGGATAATAGATCATCGGCTTGTCGTAGATGGGAAGCAGCTGCTTGCTGACGCCCTTTGTGATGGGATACAACCTTGTGCCGGAGCCTCCGGCGAGAACGATGCCTTTCATACGAGTATAATTTTGGTAAATTTAGCTTTTTTCTGCGTAAATTTGAACGTGTTTTCAAAAATAGTAGAAGCGGTCAATAATGTCGTCTGGAGCCCCGCGCTTGTGGTGCTTCTGATTTTTGCCGGCCTGTTCTTTACCTTCCGCACCCGCTTCGTGCAGGTCCGCAGGCTGGGTCTGATGGTCAGGCTACTGTTCACGAAACACGACGATCCATCTGCAGAGAACACCGGCCAGACGGCGGAGGCAGTGATTCCCAAAAACAAAGTTTCTTCTTTCAGCGCCTTCTGTATGGCCCTTTCCGGTCGTGTTGGCACCGGAAACATCGTGGGTGTGGCAACAGCCATCGCGCTCGGCGGCCCCGGGGCAGTGTTCTGGATGTGGATCATAGCCTTCTTCGGGGCTTCCACCGCATTCGTCGAGTCGACGCTTGCTCAGATTTACCGCTTCCCCCACCACTCGAGTTTCCGGGGCGGCCCGTTCTGTTACATCCAGGAAGGGCTGCACCAGCGCTGGCTGGGAATCGCTTTCGCCATCATAGGGATCATCGGCTACGGTATGTTCCTCACTACAGTACAGGCTAACGGTGCGTCTCAGGCATTCCTCAATTCTTACAACATCTCTCCCCTTACAACTGGCATAGGGCTGGCATTGCTGCTTGCGATTGTCATTATCGGAGGTGTGAAGCGCATAGCCGACGTAGCTTCCGTCGTCACGCCTTTTATGGCTCTGGGCTATATCCTCATAGCTCTTGTCGTGCTGATCTGCAACGCCCGGCAGATTCCCTTCCTTCTGGGACAGATTGTCACCAATGCCTTCGGCATAAATCCTGTCGCCGGCGGCATCATCGGTTCGACCATTATGATGGGTGTCAAGCGCGGCATATTCTCGAACGAGGCCGGACAGGGTGGCGGTGCGATAGTTTCAGCTACCGCCAACACGAAACATCCTGCCCAGCAGGGCCTCGTCCAGGCGTTCTCGGTGTATGTTGACACGCTGCTGGTGTGCACGGCCACAGCTCTGATGATCCTGTCCGCCGGAACCTACAACGTATTCGACTCCAAGACCGGAGAAATGCTCGTTGCCAACGCTCCGGAGCTCGGCAACAACTACGTGTATTTCACCCAGTCAGCCGTAGATTCAGTGTTCGGAGGCTTCGGAAGCCAGTTCGTGACCATCGCCCTCATCTTCTTCGTCTTCACCACCCTGATGGCATATTATTTCTATTCAGAGTCCAGCATAATCTATATTTGCCGGGAGGTGGCCAGAAAACACAATAAGCAATACTCCCGCAAGCTGGAGGATTTCTTCATCTGGACTTTCAGGATCCTGCTGCTGGCTTCGGTGGTGTTCGGCGCCGTCCGCGAGACCGACGTCATCTGGAAGCTCGGCGACATCGGCGTAGGCCTGATGGCCTGGATCAACGTCATCGCCATCCTCATCCTCAGTCCCCAGGCAATCAAGGCACTTCGCGAATACGAAGAGAAATAGAAACGCTCCCCGCGTTAGGCCGGAGAGCGCTTCATCATTGCAATAACACTTAAAAAATGGAATTCAGCTTTTTTTATGGCTGCAGTTGCAGCCACAATCGCACTCGTTGCAGCAGTTGCCGCAATTGCCGTTGCACCCTCCGTCGCTGCAGCAGGAGCAACCGGCTGAGCCCTTCGCACGCCTGACTGCGCGCCAGATGAAGAAGGCTGCGGCCGCTGCAATTATGGTATATGTAATTACTGTCTGCATATTCTAAAGCAATAACCCTACGTGCCAGAAAATGAATGAGACTATCCAGGCCAGGCAGGTAGTGTAAACTACGCTGAAGGCGGCCCATTTGCGCCCAGCCTCCTTGGCTATGGCCGAGATAGCGGCGATGCAGGGGAAATAGAGCAGGATGAACAGCAGGAAGGTATAAGCCTTCAGAGGAGAGAAGAAGGCATTTCCGTTCTCGTCCGTCACGGACTGCAGCTTGGCCTGCATGCCTGCGGTATCTTCCTCGCCCTCGACTTCCTGGGCGTCATACAACACTCCGAGAGACGATACTACAACTTCTTTGGCTGCCAGACCGGTTGCGAGGCTGACGCCCATTCGCCAGTCGAAACCCAGCGGCTTGACTACCGGCTCGATGGCGTGGCCGATGCGGCCTATGTAAGACTGTTCCGCCTGCTCTGCCGGAGTCATTTCGGTCTTGGGCCTCGGGAAATAGCCAAGTGCCCAGATCAGGACTGAAGCTGCCAGAATCACGGTCGCCATCTTCTTCAGGTAAAGCACGCTCTTGTCCCACATATGCACGAGGATATTGCGCACGGTGGGGAAACGGTACGGAGGGAGCTCCATCACGAACTGGTCGGATGCATTCTTGAACACAGTCTTGTTCAGAATCACGGAGGTCAGTATCGCGAAGATGATTCCTACGGCGTACAGGCTCATCAGCACCAGGCCCTGGTTGCGCGAGAAGAACGCTGCCACGAACAGCAGGTACACCGGCAGCCTTGCAGAGCAGGACATAAACGGAATCGTCAGGATCGTCAGAATCCTGTCCTTCGGGTTCTCAAGGGTTCTGGTGGCCATTATCGCAGGCACTCCGCAACCGAAGCCGATGATATAGGGTATGAACGACTTGCCATGCAGGCCTATGCGGTGCATCAGCTTGTCCATAATAAAGGCCGCGCGGGCCATATATCCGGTGTCCTCGAGAAAGGAGATGAACATAAACAGGATGATGATGTTCGGCAGGAA
>JAFXPV010000125.1 GCA_017527625.1 Bacteroidales bacterium
ATGCCTATTCCTGACGACTGCTATCCCGCACAGCATACTCTCGAAGAACTGCAGCAGGTCGGAGTGTTCCGCAGACCTCAGATGCCTCAGGGCGGTGCAAGACCGCAGGGCGCTCCTCAGATGCCGCGCCAGCCTAGGCCCGAGATTTACGATATGCTGCCCGACTACACTCTTCCCGGTATGCCGGAACTCTAGCATCTGGCGTCAGACAATAAATAACCCCGGAAGCCTGAGCTTCCGGGGTTTTTATGTTACAGCCGGGATTGATTATTCCTCAGCCGGTTTTTCGCTCTTGTGTGAGTGCTGCGGGCGCTCTCCCCTGGGCTTGCGGTCGCTGTTTCCACGACGCTCGCCGGCGGGTTTGCGGTCGTTGCCGCGACGGTCACCCTGACCCTGGGGCCTGGGCTTGCGGACAGGCTCTACATATCCTTCAGGTTTGGGAAGGAGAGCTTTGCGGCTCAGACGGAGTTTGCCGGTCTTGGTGTCAACCTCGATGAGCTTGACGTCAAGCTCGTCACCTTCGTGGAGCACATCCTCGACTTTCTCAGTCTTGCCCCAGTCGATCTCAGAGATATGGAGCAGACCTTCCTTGCCGGGAAGGATCTCTACGAACGCACCGAACTCTACGCAGCTGGTGACTTTACCGTGGTAAGTCTCGCCGACCTCGGGAACTGCGCAGATGCCCATAATCCAGTCATAAGCTTTCTGCATAGCCTCTGCGTCGTTGGTAGCGATGTCAACGATGCCCTTGCCGTCAATTTCGTCGATGTTGATGACAGCGCCGGTTTCAGCCTGGATCTTCTGGATGGTCTCACCACCCTTGCCGATAACTGCACCGATGAAGTCTTTGGCAATCTCGAACGATTTGATGCGGGGAACGAAGGGTTTGTAGTCCTCACGGGGCTTGTCGATGGTCTTCATCATTTCGCCCATAATGTGCATACGGCCCTGACGTGCCTGCTCGAGGGCTTTCTCGAGAACCTCATATGAAAGGCCGTCGACCTTGATGTCCATCTGGGTGGCGGTGATACCGTCAGCGGTGCCTGTGACCTTGAAGTCCATATCGCCGAGGTGGTCTTCGTCGCCGAGGATGTCGGTGAGGATGGCGTAACGGTCGTTGGGGTGGATCTCGTCGGTGATGAGGCCCATTGCAACGCCGGCGACAGGTTTGCGGATCTGGACGCCTGCATCCATAAGTGCAAGGCAGCCGCCGCAGACAGAAGCCATTGATGAAGAACCGTTGGATTCGAGAATGTCAGAAACCACGCGTACTGCGTAGGGATTCTCGGGCATCATCGGGATGACGGGTTTGAGGGCGCGCATTGCGAGGTTGCCGTGGCCGATCTCACGACGGCCGACGCCGCGCTGGCTCTTGGCTTCGCCGGTAGCGAAAGGAGGGAAGTTGTAGTGGAGGACAAACTGCTGGTCGTCCTGGATGAGAACTTCGTCCATCTCTTTCATATCGAGCTTGGTGCCGAGGGTTACGGTAGCCAGCGACTGGGTTTCGCCGCGGGTGAAGATGGCTGAACCGTGGGCGCAGGGCAGATAGTCGACTTCGCACCAGATGGGGCGTACTTCGTTGCATACGCGGCCGTCCAGACGGATGCCTTCGTCGAGGATCATATTGCGCATAGCCTCTTTCTCGACTGCGTGGTAATATCTCTCAACAAGGGGAGTCTTCTCTTCGAGCTCTTCCTCGGGGATAGTAGCGAGGAATTCGTCCTTGATGGCTACGAAGCCGTCTTCCCTTTCGTGTTTTGGCTTGAATGATTTGGCGTGGGCATAGCACTTGTCATAGCAGAACTCGTGGACAGCCTTGCGCAGGTCTTCGTCCTCGACGTCGTGAGGATAGTCACGTTTTACGTCGTTGCCGAGCTCGGTGATGAGTTCTTTCTGTACGCGGCAATGCTTCTTGATTTCTTCGTGTGCGAATTTGATGGCTTCGAGCATATCGTGTTCGCTGACCTCGTTCATTTCGCCTTCAACCATCATAATGTTCTCTTCAGTGGCGGCGACCATCAGGTCGAGGTCGCAGTCAGCCATTTCGCTGAAGTTCGGATTGATCTTGAACTGACCGTTGATGCGGGCTACCCTTACTTCTGAGATAGGACCGCCGAAAGGCAGGTTGCTTGATGCGAGTGCGCAAGATGCAGCCAGGCCGGCGAGAGCGTCGGGCTGGATGTCTTTCTCAGCGGAGATCAGGTATACATTCACGAACACTTCGAGGTGGAAGTCATCCGGCCACAGAGGACGGATAGGACGGTCGATGAGACGTGAGATGAGGATCTCGTAATCCGATGATTTGCCTTCCCTTTTCATAAAACCGCCAGGGAAACGGCCGGCAGAGTAATACTTCTCTTTGTAGTCGACAGTGAGGGGCATAAAATCAGTTCCCTCTTTTACCTCTTTGGCAGCGGTGACGGTGGCCAGCAACATAGTGCCACCCATTTTGACAACAGCAGAACCGTCGGCCTGTTTTGCAAGCTTACCGGTTTCAATCTCAATTGTCCTGCCATCCGACAATTGAATTTCTTTCTTGATAACGTTCATTAATACAACAAAAAAATAATATCCAAAAAAAAGGGGCTGTACGGTATCGGCAGCCCCTCAATAAATTTCCTATGTGATTATTTACGAAGGTTGAGTTCCTTCACAATATTTCTGTATCTCTCAATGTCAGTCTCCTTGAGATAATCAAGAAGGCGACGCCTCTTACCTACGAGACGGAGAAGTGCACGCTGGGTGTTGTGGTCCTTGTGATTCTTCTTCAGGTGCTCGGTAAGGTGATCGATACGGTAGGAAAATAAAGCAACTTGACTCTCTGCTGAGCCGGTGTCAGTATTAGACTTTCCGTATTTAGCGAAAATCTCTTGCTTTTTGTCAGCTGATAAATACTCTGC